>JAEYYV010000274.1 GCA_023428295.1 Pseudomonadota bacterium | reverse complement strand
CCACCGTTCGCCGCGCCCGCAGCTCCGGCGTTGCCGGCGCGCGCGTACCAATAGAGGCTGCTCTGGAGATAGCCGCCGTTGCTCGCGGTGCCACCGGCGCCGTTCGCGACGGTGCCGCGTCCGCCCGCGCCGGGAATCGGGTTGCTCGTGCACGTACCGCCGCCCACGCCGCCGCCGCCCGTACCCGCGCCGCCGCTGTTGCCGTTCGTCGCGTCGAGATCGGGGAAGCAGCAGCCGCAGTCGGAGTCACGCGCGCCGCCGGAGCCGCCCGCGCCTGCCGCGCTCGTGGTGCACGACGAGTTCGTGCCGATCGGACCTCCGCCCTTGCGCGTGGTGGAGCACGCGGCTCCATCTTGCTCGCCTGCGTTGCCGGTTCCGCCGTCCATCTCCGTGGTCGCGTCGACGATCACGGCGTCGGTGCCGTTGGTGCCGGGGGCGCCGGAGGCGCCTGCGCCTGCTTCGATCTTCACGCGGAGGAGCGTGAGCTGCGCGTTGTTCGCGTGGACGCCGTAGCTCGAGCGGCCGTCGCGACCGGACGTGCCGCTCGTGCCGCTCGCCGTCGGTCCGCGGATGATGAGGTCGGCCATCTGCGCGCCCGTGACGTTGTGCGCGCGAACGGCGATGTACTCGCCCGCGCCGCCGCTCGCGTTGTCCTGCGTGCCGATGATCGTCACGCGGTTCGCGGCGGTGGAGTGCGGTCCGCGCTGCCACTGCACGTTGTAGCCGCCCCACACCTTGATGTTCGACTGAAGAACGACGACCTCGGTGTAGTTGCCGCTCTGCACGTAGACGTTCGGGCGGCCCTCGGCCGTCGCGCGAGAGATCGCGAACGAGATGGTGCCGCAGGGATTGTTGTACGTGAGTCCGCACGTCGCGCTGTTCGAGCCACTCGTGCTGACGAAGATGCCGGCGGTGATGTCACCGTCGATGCCGTCGCAGTTGTCGTCCGCGTACAGCGCGTCGGGCGTGTCGGTCGCCGACGGAGGTGCGCAGGTCTCCCAACCGGTCGCGCCGCCGCACGTCTGCGTGCCGAGGCACACGTTGAACGGCGTGGGGATGTTGCACTGCTGGACGGCGCCTGGGTTGGCCGCGGTGCAATCACACGCGCCGCTCTCGGCGAGGCACTGCTTGAACGGTGCGCCACCGATGATCACGTTCTCGCACGCGAAGCCCATCGGGCAACCGACGGTGGTGCAGTCGCGACCGCACGCTCGATCGCCGTCGGGATACGTCACGCACTTGTCCATGCCGAGCAGCGTGCACTCGCTGTCGGAGACGCACGGCGTGCACAGCTGATCCGAGAGCGGCACGCAGACAAACGTGATCTCGCCGTCGATGGAGATGCCGTTGACGCCGAGACAGCCGTAGCCGAGCGGACACTGTCCGCACGTACGCGTGCACTGCCCCGACGTTCCGACGAGGATGCAGAGGTTCGAGCTGCACTGCGAATTGTCGGTGCACGCTTCACCGAAGTCGCGCAACGGCGGTGCATCGATCTCCGGTCCTGCATCTTCGAGCGATGCATCGACACCGCACGCGCCGCCATCGCAGTCCGTGCCGGCGTTGCGACTCGCCGCGCAGCTAAACGCTACCAACGCGAGCGCGACTGCGCTCAAGCCCCTCATCATGAGCGAACGATAGCATCTGGCTAACGCGGCACGAGACGGCAAATCTCGACGGGGAGCAGCACCGTCGTCGTGTCGATCTTCGCGGGGCAGCCCGTTGCGTTCGCGGCGCCGATCACCAGCGTGTGGGAGTTCTCTCCACCCATCGGTGGGCGCACGACCAACCGCACGGTGCGGCCGTTGGTCAATGTGGTCGGCGCCACACCGAGTACGCGTGGCTCGGCGAGCGCACGCACCAGCGCGTCGAGAGAAGCCGGGTCAGTAGGGCCGGCCGGTTGACGGGTCCACTCGCCGAGCACCGCGCCTCGCTTGTAGCTGACCTGACCGATGACGACCTCGTCGATCGTCGTCGGCTCCTCACGCCACGGCGTGCGATCGCGATACATCGACGCATCGCGCCGAAGGAGGGTGAACACCTCGGGCGCGAGCCGCAGCGCGACCAGCTCCCCTGCGCGAGCGACGATGTTGCCGGCATAGAGCGACAGCACGAGATCGCCCTGCCCGATGCCGATCGCGAGCGTGCCGATCGGCTGCGTGGCGGGGACGGCGACGACATCGATCGCCTCGACCGGCGTGCGCAGCGCCGTCACCAGCGCGAGGACCTCGTCGGTACGTGCATCCCCACCCGCGATCGTCGGGCGCTTTCGCAGATCCAGCGTCGCGCCATCGACGAGCGTGACGGACTCGATGCCGACCGGCACCGGCGCGCGTGCGACGATCGCCGCTGCCTGCGCGATGGCCTGCGACGTGACGAGCTGGGGCGATGCCGTGGCGAGGAGCTGCGCCGCCGATCGGAGCTTCGCGACCTGCGCGCGCACGGCGTCCGCCTTGTCACGCGCGACGCATCCATCGCCGGTCGTCGCGGCCATGTAGACGCGCGACCCGCACGCGCCACCGAGCAGCACGCGCATCCCTGCCATCTCGATCGTCGTCGCTTCGCCGTGCCCCATCGGTGGCGAGAGCTCCTCGATCGCGAGCTCGGCGACCGCGCGCTCCAGCTCCGTGACAACCGTCGGCTCGAGGAGGAGCGTGCCGAGGCGACGCGGCGTGCCCGCGATGCGCATGCCATCGATCGTGTACTCGTCGACGCTCGCGATTCCGGCGAGCGGCGTCCGGATCGCGAGCTCGATCGGCGACGGTACGAGCGCGCGCGCGACCCACGCATCGACGAGATAGCTGCGATCACCAATGCCGATCCACGCTTGCTCGCTGCCCTCGCCGGGGCTGCCGCCCGAGGTACCGCTCGGCCGGCCGATCCACAGCTCGAGTCGCGATCCTGCGCGATCCACCGCGAGCAGCACGCCGTCCTCGCGCGGATCGCGATCCTTCACGCGATGCCAGCGCGCGCCGCGCAACGTGGCGAGCAAGCTCTGCACGGGTGTCTGCTCGACGGCGCCGGGCGCCGGGGCCGTGCGCCGCCACGGCGCGTCCGTCGGCGTCGCTGCGCGCTCGAGCGTCAGGTACGGGCCGACGGGGTGCGCGGTCCAGCCGAGCCGCACGACGCTCGCTTCGTCGAAGCCCGGCACGAGCGCGCGATCGACGAGGCCGTCGCGCTTCGCGAGATCCACGACGAGGATCACCGCGAGCGCGATCCCGATCACCCCGAGCACTACCAGCCCTCGCCGCGTTGCGATCATGCGTGTGCTCGAAGGTGGATCACGAGCGCTTCCGGCGCCAGAGCACGATCGCGCCACCGACGAGGATCCAGACGAGCGGGATGCCCGCGACGGACAGCGCGATCACCGCGCGGCGTTGGCCGTCGGTCATCACGAGGCGGATCTGATCGGGCCGGCGCGCGGCGACGTCGACCGTTGGCTCGGGCGCCTTCGCGAGGAAGCGGATCGCTTGCGCGAGCCACAAGTCGCCCGCGCTCGCGTAGCCGGCCAGCGACACCGTCGAGAAGTCCTCGGCGCTCGCGAGCGCGATCACGCGTTCGCCCTTGCCGATCGCGGCGAGCACGATCGGCCCCGCGAGATCGTCGGGGCCGCGCTCGGCGGACTGCGCGTCGACGTCGGTCTCGGCCCAGCTCTCGGGCGACGCGGTGACGAGCGCGCGTGCGCCACTCTCGACGAGCACGGCGCGTGGCAGCACCCACATCGTCGGTCGCGCGTTCTGAAAGCCGCGATCGATCGCGTGGTCGGTGTAGCCCGAGAACACGAGGATCGAGCCGTGGTTGTCCGTGAGGGTCCACGCGGGATCGATCGTGATCGCGCGCGGGAGGCCGAGGCCGCTCTGCGCGAGCACCGCTTCGAGTCCCGTGCGCCCGACGCGATCGTCGCCGCGACCGACCACCCGCGCGGGCGCCGCGACGAGCAGCGCGCCGCCCTCCGCGAGGTAGCTCTGCACGACGAGCGCTTCGTCGGGCGAGAGCGGCGTGGACGGTCCCGCGACGACGAGCACCGAGCAGCGCGCGGGGATCGCGGACGCGAGCGAGATGGCCTCGATGGTCATACCTTCGCCGCGCAGGCGATCCGCGACGAGCGACCAGTCCGCACGCGTATCGGTGACGTCGAACGGTAGCTCGCCGTGCCCGGCGGTGGCGCACACCGCGATCGGCGTTGTCTGCCCCATCTGCGCCAGCGCGCCCGACAGCGAGCGCTCGACCGCGAGCTGCTCGACGCTCGCCGCGCCGTCGACGCGCTCGATCGTCGCGAGCGAGAGCAGATCGATCACGCGGCGCTTTCCGTACGCGTCGACGATCACCGCGCCGCCGTTCGCGAGGTCCGTGGGCAGAACGCCCGCGGAGCGCGCGACCGCATCGAGACCACCGGGCGCGTTGACAGGATCGACGACGACGACGCGAACGCCGGGCAGCTCGCCGACGAGGCGCACCACGCGCGTGACCTCGTCGTACAGCGGCTCGAGCGCGCCCAGGG
>JAEYYV010000273.1 GCA_023428295.1 Pseudomonadota bacterium | reverse complement strand
ACCGGCCGAGTCCGCGGGGGCCACCGCGAACGTGCTGAGCCCCAAGCTCGGTGGCTTCGTCAACGCGGTGCTGCGCAAGCTGACGGCGAATGGCGAGCTGCCGTTCGAAGCGCTCGCGAACGACTCGATGGACGCGCACCTCGCGCGTCTGGAGATCGAGCACTCGACGCCGCGCTGGATCCTCGACGAGCTGACCGCCGCCACGCGCGACGAGGTGCGCGCGACGCTCGAGGCACGCGGCATCGACACGAAGCAGGGCACCGCGTTTGCCGAGGCGCGCATCGCACGCGTCGGCGAGCTCGCGCGTGCGTTCGCGCAACCCGCGCCGATCGTCGCGCGCGTGAATGCGCGGCGCGCGACGCGCGACGCGGTGATCGCAGAGCTCGAGGCGGCCGGCGTGACCGCTACGCCGATCGACAGCGCGCCGATGGCGCTGCGCCTCGACGGCCTCGGCGATCCGTCGCGGGAGAAGGCGTTCCTCGCGGGCCGGTGGACCGTGCAAGACACGGGGGCGCAGCACGTGGGCATCGCCGCGGCGCGCGCCGTCGCGGGGGCATCGAGCGTTCGCATCCTCGACGCGTGCGCGGGCGTGGGCGGCAAGTCCACGCACCTCGCCGAGCTGCTCGCTGACACGACGGCAGCGTCCGCGGCAGCGTCGACGGAGTCCGCGGCATCGCCAGGAGCGACGGTCGCGATCGACGCAGCGGACATCAGTGCCACGAAGCTCGCGCTCGGACGCGATACCGCGGCGCGGCTCGGTCTCGACAACATTCGCGTGATCGCGTGTGACTTGCTCGACGAGAGCGCGCCGATCGGTCGCGATTATGACCTCGTGGTTCTCGACGCGCCGTGCACCGGCTTGGGCGTGCTGCGCCGTCATCCCGACGCGAAGTGGCGCCTGCGGTCGAGCGACGTCAAGCGACTCGCGGAGCTGCAGCGCATGCTGCTCGATGCGGTCGTGCCGCGCATCAAGCCGGGCGGCATCCTCGTCTATTCGGTGTGCACGTTCACGCGCGCCGAAGGACCCGAGCAGGTCGCCGCGCTCGTGAAGCGCGCGGGCCTCGAGCTCGTCTCGCAGGAGCGCACGTGGCCGCCGGACGCGGATGCGTTCTATCTCGCGACGCTGCGCCGCCCCGCGTAACCCCAGAGCTCCGTTGTGTCGATCCGACCAACCGAGCTCGCAGGGATGTTGGGGCCCAAACGAAATAGACGGGTGAGCGCGAATGCGCGAACCCCGAGAACCACGAGGAACACTGACGTTTGAACAGACGACGTCTGGTCAAACGAAGTGATCCTTGGGGTTAGATCGCGCCGGTCAGCTGGAAGCGCAGCACGAGCAGATAGATCGAGCCGAAGACGATGATCGCCCATGTCGCCGCGACGCCGGTGAAGCGAAAGAAGTTGGGCGCTTTGCGCGGCAAGCCGATCCAGTGCAACACGCGCGCAACGAGAAGGAGCCCGCCATAGATGTGCAGCACGACGCGGTCGGCGCCGCACAGCTCCAGGAGCAACATCACCACGATCGCGAGCGGGACGAACTCGGCGTTGTTTCCGTGCGCGCGGATGGCGACGAGCATCGCGGGGTGATCGTTGTCGCCGAGGCTAACCTTGTGGGCGCGGCGCACGTTCGACACGTTGTTCGCGAGGAAGATGTTGAAGATGGCGTTGAGCGCGCCGTAGAGCGCCGTGATCACCGGTGGCATTCCGCGACGATACGGTGGTTACGTGCGAGCGTCACACCCCGCGCTGCGTAACTCGGGGCTACCCGTGATGAAACCGTGAGCGACCTGGAGTCCGACAATCGCGGACGATACGGTGGTGGAAATGCACAGCCGCAAGGATCTCTGCAAGCTGGCCTCGGCGTTAGGCGGGCTGCCCGTGTTGGGCTGCCAGCCCGACAGCCCCGCCGAGCGAGCGGGGGTTGCATACGGCATTCTGCTGTCGGTCAACGGCGTGCCCACGCCGGACTGGATCGCGTTTATCGAGGCGCGCGCACTCGACGCCAGCTCGATGGCGATCGAGCTGTTTCGCGATGGCGCGCACCTGAGCCTCGTCGTGCCGCTCGAGCTGGTTCCCCTCGAGACAGCATCGCGCGAGATTCCGAACTAGCGGTTTGCCGCGACGTCGCCAAACGCGTCGCCCATCTGCCGATGTGACCGAGGCGAATCGTCGTGTCGACGGTGACATCGCGAACCGCGTCCTCGATGTCTACCGGCGCTAGCGAGCTGCTTCGCCGCGTCGGCGCATCTCGGCGATCGTCGCCGCGTAGTCGCTCGTGCCGTACACGCCAGAGCCACTGACGATCACGTTCGCGCCCGCCGCGCAGACCTCGGCCACGTTGTCGAGCTTGATGCCGCCATCGACTTCGATGTCCACGTCGAGCCCGCGCTCGTCGATCATCTTCCGCAGCGCGCGGATCTTGTCGAGCTGGCTCGGGATGAAGCTCTGGCCGCCGAAGCCGGGGTTGACCGACATGATCAGCACCTGCGCGACGTCGCCGAGCACGTACTCGATCGTGGACAGCGGCGAGTGCGGGTTCAGCACCACGCACGGCTTCTTGCCGAGCGACTTGATCTGCTGGATCGTGCGGTGGAGGTGCGGGCACGCCTCGACATGCACGCCGATGATGTCGGCGCCGGCGTTGGCGTACGCGCTGACCCAACGCTCCGCGTCCTCGATCATCAGGTGAACGTCGAGGGGCAGGGACGTCGCCTTCTTGACAGCCTCGAGAATGAACGGGCCAAACGTCATGTTCGGCACGAAGTGGCCGTCCATGACATCGACATGCACGTAGTCCGCGGCGGCGATCGCGCGAACTTCCTCGGCGAGACGACCGAAATCCGCGGAGAGGATCGAGGGCGCGATCTTTACCTTCACGCGCGGACCCTACCACTCGCGCTCGGCGGTCAGTAGCCGCCGAACAGATCGGTCAGTCGCACGTCGAGCGCCGTCGCGACCTTGAACAGCGACGACACGCTGGCGCTCGATTCGGCGCGCTCGATCTGCGAGAGCAGCGACACCGAGAGGTTCGTGCGTCGCGCCATCTGCTTCAGCGTGAGGCCGCGCGCTTTGCGGAGGTCGCGGATCTGTCGACCGATCGCGGCGTGTAGCTCGTCCTCGCGGCGAAGGACGAGGCCCTTCTTCTTCGCGATGCGCGCGATCACGTCGCGGAACTCGGCGGGCGTGAACGGCTTGTTGATGTACGCGCTGACCTCGTGTTGGATCGAGGCGCTCGCGGTCTCGAGCGTGGGGTATCCCGTGAGGATGATGACGGCGATGTCGTCGTCCACCGAGCGGATCTGCGCGAGCACGTCGAGGCCCGAGATCTTGGGCATCATCAGGTCGAGGACCACGAGGTGAAACACCTCGTCGCGAATGCGCTCGACCGCGAGGGTCGGGTCGGCGAGGGTGGTTACTTCGTAGCCCTCCGCCTGCAAGAAGTCCTGGAGATATTCTCGGATGTCTTGATCGTCATCGACGACCAGCACCGAGAGCTTCGACGCTGTACGAACGGCCCCTGCCACCATCATTGCGGACCATACAACCGCCAACGGGACGAAGGGAAACTCGTCGGAAAAAACGAAACCGCGGAGGCTTTGAGGCCTCCGCGGTGGTCGGGGCGACAGGATTTGAACCTGCGACTCCTTGGTCCCGAACCAAGTGCGCTACCAGGCTGCGCTACGCCCCGGAAAAGGGACTGGTTAGGTAGCTTGCCGATGCGCGACTGTCAATGGGGGTGGACGGTTCACCAACGTTTCGCGGGCAACGCGATGTGGAGCCCGATCTCCGCGAACCCGCCGAGCTCGTCGACAATGCCGACGCGCGCGTAGGGCGTAACGCCCAAGAATGCCCAGATTCCCACCGAGCCGCCGACGTGGGGATGTCGCTCGTGGGACAGCTCGAGCAACGGGCCGGCGGAGACGCCGATCATCTTGCCGAGCCTCGTTCCCGCGATCGCGTCGAGCCAGAGCCGATAGCTCCCGGTCGCGCTCCAGCGGCTCGCGCCGAACGAGCCGCCGATCGCGCCGAGGACATCACGCTCGCGAATGCGAAGGATCGCGATCTGGCCGCCGACCGTCGAGTCCCATTCGTCCTCGGCGTAGCTCGCAGCGCCGAGTGGTCCGAGCCAGAGATAGCTCCCGTCGAGGTCCCAGCTCGGGCGAAACGTAGTTTTCGGTACGACCGGCGCGACCTCGCGAGGAGGCGGATCGGGGCGCACCGACGTCGTGGGATCGGCTGTAGCGCTCGTTACACCGAAGAAACACGCATAGATGGCCGCTGCGAGGCGTGAGACCACGGACCCCAGGGCTTTGGGCCATAGAGCCTTACTGTTTGCACGCATCCGTGTAGAATCAGACACGTAACGCGCATGGGGGGCGGGCTCGTCGCTTGCTTTGGTGACGTCCCCGGCTGTGAGGATCGAACCGCGCACGCAGACGACGGGAAGCCCCGAGGCTTCAGGCACGCAGCAACTGATCAGCGAGATGTCGAACGTGGCCATTCAGCGCAGCGCCTTTACACCCGGTGGCGGGGCGATGCATCCCCCGGGCACGGACCCCGAGTATGCGCTGGTCCGCCAGGTTCCGCTGTTCGAGGGCGTCGGAAACGATGACCTGATCCACGGCATGAAGAACGGGGCGATCACGATCCGCCGCCTCGAGCGCGACATGTTCGTCCTCGATCCCATCGGTCTGCAGAGCGGGCAGGCCGCGCCCGTCGTCTATGTCGCCGAGGGCCAGGTCTCGGCCGCGGTGTTCATGGAGAACGATCTCGCCGAGCGACGTGCCGCGCAGGTCGCGCACGAGCTCGCGACCAAAGAGGAGCGCGAGGCCGAGTCGCTGATCAAGCCGCCGCCGCTCGCCCGCGTGGCGCTCAAGAACGTCGCGCTGTTCATGGTGAACGATCTGTTCAACTCGGGCGCGCTGTCGGCGGCTCGCGGACAACCGATCGCGTTCTACACGACGGCACCCTCGGTGCTCATCTCGATCGATCATCGCTTCATCGCCGAGATCGCCGCGCGGTATCCCGTGTTCGAGGCCCGGCTGCGCCGATCGATCGGCATCTCGCGCGAGCGCCTCGCGTGGGTCAGCGGCGTGAAGCAGGAGCTGCTCGATTTCTTCGTGCGGCAGGGCATCAGCGTCTCGGGCGAGATGGTGCGCGTGCGGCAGCTCGGCCTCTGCATCGATTGCAAGCTGTGCGAGGAAGCGTGCGAGGAGCGGTACGGCGCGAAGCGCTTGACGCTCGGTGGCTATCACCTCGGCATGCTCGACTTCATCTATACCTGCCGCACGTGCACCGATCAGCGGTGCATCGATCCGTGTGCGTACGACTCGATCAAGTTCGACACGGACAAGATGGAGGTCGTGATCAACGAGTCGACGTGCACCGGCTGCACCGCGTGCGCGCAGGCGTGTCCGTACGGCGCGATCGACATGATCGAGATCGAGCCCGACGCGCCGACCTTCAAGAGGGACTTCAAGGCGCGCCTCGAGAAGAAGGGCTCGCTGCAGTTCGGGCCAGGCACGCCGCGTGTTGCCCGTGCGCGCCGCATCGCCAACAAGTGCGACCACTGCATGGCGTACGGCGATCAAGCGTGCGTGTCGGCCTGTCCGACGGGCTCGCTGATCGAGATCAACGCGTACGATCTGTTCCGCGAGCGCTCGCCGAAGATGGCGCAGCTCGCGAAGTCGAACTACGACCAGGATCTCCAGAGGAAGGATCGCAAGGAGGTCCTGCCGGTGATGCCGTTCACCGAGGGCGTCGCCGTGCGCTCGGGCGGTCTCGCCAAGGTCAAGCGGGGCCGATATGCGCCGCTGCTCGTGTGGATGCTCGGCATCTTCGCGTTCCTCGTCGCGCTCGGCGAGGCGCTGCTTCGCGAGTACGCACCGAGCATGTCGTATCTGTTCAGCCAGATCGCGGCGCTGCCGGACTACGAGGACGCGCCCATCGAGCTGATCCTCGAGAAGGTCGATTACAACGCGGGCGATCAGCTCTCCACGTACTGCGGCCTCATCGGCACCGGTCTCATGGTGATCGCCACGATCTATCCCATCTTCCGGCGCATCAAGCTGTTCCGGTGGATGGCGTCGAACACGATGTGGTTCGACTTCCATCTCATGGCCGGCACCGTGGGCCCGATGTTCATCGCGCTGCACTCGGTGCTTCGCCTCGACACGTGGGTCAGCTCCGCGTTCTGGAGCATGGTGATCGTCGTCGTGAGCGGCTTCCTCGGTCGCTACCTCTATACGCAGGTCCCCGAGCTCGCGAGCGGTGTCGAGCTCGAGGAGCTCGATCACGAGCGCTTCTTCCAGATGCACCGCCCGCGCTTGACGGTGCCGATGGCGGAGATCGATCGCGAGCTCGCCGAGCAACGGCAGAAGGCGCAGCGCGTGGCGCGATCGCCGAGCATGCTGCGCGCGCTGTGGTGGCTCTTGTTCCAGGACATCGGTCGCATTCCGCGCACGTGGGCTCGTCGAGGACGGCTCGCGCAGCTCGGCGTGGATCGCCGCACCCGTCGAGATCTCGCGCGTCGCGCGGCGCGCATGATCGTGATCGCGCGGCGCCAGGTCGTCGCGCCCAAGGCGCAGCTGTTGTTACACTCGTGGAAGAAGGTTCACGTGCCGTTCACGGTGCTCCTGACGGTGCTCTCGATCGCTCACATCTATACGTCGTGGAGTCATGCGACCTGGTAAGTGGTTTGTCCTCGCGCTCGTCGCGTTTGCTGCGCTGTTCGTAGCGCAGGCACGTTCTGCGTACGCGCAGGACTTCTTCTCGAGCTCGCCGGGACCGCTCTCGCAGAGCCACGCCACGCTCGACGATCCGAACAAGTGCAACGACTGCCACATCAACGGCACCAACGCGATCGACGACAACAAGTGCCTGAACTGCCACGACCATAAAGATCTCGCCGCGCGCATCAACGCGGGCAAAGGGTTTCACGCGTCTCCGTCGGTGAAGGGCAAGGCCTGCAAGGTCTGCCACTCCGAGCACCGCAAGCGGACGTTCGACATCATGGGCTGGAAGTCGCAAGCGGGCGGCAAGGCCGGCTTCAACCACGATCTCACCGGCTGGAAGCTCAACGGCAAGCACGCGGCGATCGATTGCAACGATTGCCACAAGGCCAAGAACAAGCAGGGCCTCCAGACGTTCATGGGCACCGACACGCTGTGCGGTTCGTCGGGCTGTCACGGCAACGATCAGCCGCACAAGTTCGAGAAGAAGGATCTGCTCAAGTGCGACCGCTGCCACACCGAGAGCGTGTGGAAGCCACAGAAGCGCACGATGCAGTTCGATCACAACGATCGCAAGGACGCCGGCATGCCGCAGCTCGGCAGCCACGCCGACGTCTCGTGCGGCAAGTGCCACCCGAAGGCGGTGTTCAACCTGCCGGCCGCCAAGCCCGACAACTGCGGCAACAGCGGCTGTCACCAATCGGTCCACGACGGACACCTGTTCGGCAAGCGCGACTGCGAGTGGTGCCACTCGCCGACCTTCAAGTCGTTCAAGATCCAGACGGTCGCGGAGAAGCGCTTCTTCGATCACAGCGAACGCACGCGCTTCGACCTCGGCGCGCACAACCGGCTCAAGTGCTACGACTGCCACACCAAGGCGCTCGGCGAGGCCAAGCCCGTCGGCACTTGCAACCAGTGCCACGCCAAGGACAACAAGCACGGCCAGCGCTTCAAGCAGTTCGGCGGTGATCCGCCGGCCTGCCAGACGTGTCACCCGACGACGAAGTGGAAGCCGACGGCGTTCAACCACGGCGCGCGCACGGGCTTCCCGCTCGTCGCCAAGCACCTCGAGGCCGCGTGCCGCGACTGCCACCGCGGCTCCGGTCCGGCGGACTTCGAGAACCTACAGAACCTGGTCAAGGGCAAGACCGTGGACTGCATGGGCTGCCACAAGCACAAGAACGCGCACGATCGGAAGTACGACAACGGTCAGTGCTTCGGCGGTGGCAACTGCCACATCGAGCCCGGCAACCCCAAGGTGGATCCCAAGAAGCTGACGTCGATCTTCCATGGTCCGCAGTCGGACTTCCCGCTCGTGAAGGGCCACAAAGACGTGCCGTGCGCCGAGTGCCACACCGGTCGCAAGAAGAAGGGCGTCACGACGTTCGAGAAGATTCCGGCGAGCTGCAGCGCGAACACCAAGTGCCACGAGGACTCGCTGCACAAGGGCTCGCTGTCCGACAAGTGCGAAGCCTGTCACTCGCCGGGCGTGTGGGCCGCGCTGCGCTTCAACCACGACGAGCCGTTCCCCAAGCCGCACGAGGGTGACGTGGACGAGTTCCCGCTCAAGGGCGCGCACAAGGACAACAAGTGCGAGGCGTGTCACCCGCAGCGCGACTTCGTCGCCGCGAACACGAAGTGCGCGGACGCGGGCTGTCACGCCGACGACGACGCGCACAAGGGCCGCCTCGGCACCGAGTGCCAGAAGTGCCACGTCGAGACCGGCGACAACATCTTCAACCACAACACGCAGTCGAAGTTCCGCATCGACGGTGGTCACCTCCAGGTGCGCTGCGCCGACTGCCATCCCTCGATCACGTTCAAGCCGCGCCCGACGAACTGCTTCGGCTGTCACCCCGAGCCTGCGGTGCACAAGGGCCAGTACGGTACGACGTGCGAGCAGTGCCACTCGACGAAGACGTGGGAGGACGTGAAGCCGCTGCACGACGTCGGCGACTTCGCGCTCAAGGGGAGCCACAACAACATCGCGTGCGAGCGCTGCCACCGCGACAACCGCCCGCTCGCCGGCAGCGGCAACCTGTGCATCAACTGCCACCGCCAGGACGACATCCACTCGAACGGCTTGTCACCGCGCTGCGGCGAGTGCCACACGCAGTGGTCGTTCTCGCCCGCGCGCTTCGATCACAGCCGCGTCGGCTGCAACCTCACCGGCGTGCACCGCTCGCTCGCGTGCTTCGATTGCCACCGCAACGGCAACTTCAGCGTCATCGCTCCGCAGTGCATCAACTGCCATCGCGATGACGCGGTGATCACCGGCGTGCGCAGCAACATGACGTATCCGCCGCCGGGCATCGATCACAACACGCAGGTGCAGTGCGCCGGTTGCCACAACCCCAACACGTGGAAGCCCGCGAACGTCGGCTTCGGACGGGAGTCCGTGTGTCGCTGAGCAAGCTCCTCGCTCTCGCGCTCGGGCTCGTGCTCGTCACGCCAACTCTTGCCGACGCGCGCAAGAAGAAGGCGGCGGACGAGGAAGAGGTCGACGAGGACGAGGACGAGGGCAGCGCGACCGCCGACGAGGAGGACGAAGAGGAAGAGTCTTCGCCCAAGAAGAAGAAGAAGAAGTCCGAGCCCGAAGAAGAGAAAGAGTTCGTCAAACAGAACCTCTCCGGGCACGACCTCGGCACGAAGAAGCGCGAGAACGAGTTCGAGAAGGACCGCTTCTTCGTCGACAAGGTGGACACCGAGAAGACGGAGAAGGGCACCCTGATCCAGGGCAGCCTGACCTCGAGCTCGTTCGTTTGGACCGAGAGCGGCGGCCCGTACGCGGGGCAGGAGCAGGGCTCCAACGCGGCGCGCTTCTCGCGCCTGTTCACCGAGCTGCGGCTCCAGACCGACTTCCGCCACATCGGCGGTGGCCGCTGGGACGCGCGCATCGACGCGCGCGCACGCATCGTCAACACGCCCGAAGAGACCACGGCCACGTCCGCCGATCGCGCGCACGTCCAGTCCGGCTTCAACGGAACCAACGAGTACGACCTCCGCGAGCTGTGGTTGTTCCGCAGCGGCAAGCGCAGCGACATCTTCCTCGGTCGCCAGTTCGTTCCCGACCTCGGCGGTGTGAAGTTCGACGGCCTGCGTGTCGACTACGCGAAGTCCGAGCGCATGACGCTGATCGGCTTCGGCGGTCTCTATCCGCTGCGCGGCTCGCGCTCGCTGACCACGGACTACACCATGCTGCAGAAGCGCGAAGGCGATGGCAGCTTCTCACCCGCGGGGCGTTTCGTCGGCACGGGTGGCTTCGGCGGCGCGTATCGAACCATCAACACGCACGGCGCGTTCGGCGGCGTGGTGCTCTATCCGGTCAACGGAGAGCAGCCGCGCGTGTTTGCCACGTCGACCGGGTACTACCGCAGCGGGTCGACCCTCGACCTCTATCACTTCGCGCTCGTCGATCTGTACGGCTCGCAGATCGACACGGTCGGCCTCACGAACCTCTCGGCCGGCGCCAACTTCAAGCCGAACCAGCGCCTCCGCCTCACGGCCGCGGTCAACCGCGTCGACATCGACACGCTCGCCGTTCAAGCCAACGCGTTCCTGAACGATCCGTCGATGGGCGGTACCAACGTCGAGAACGAGACGTACTTCAAGCGCCTCGCCACCAACACGGGACGCGCCGGCCTCTCGGTCGGTCTCGGCGAGTTCAATCGCTTCGAGGTCTCGATCAACGCGACCTACCGCGCGCGCAAGCAGATCTTCATTCCCAAACCCGATGGCACCGAGCAGCGCCTGCAAGGTACGCGCGGCGTCGAGGTCGCGGGCTCCATCGTCGACCGCCGCTCCATCAAAGACCTGCGCCTCGGTCTCGACGTCAATCGCACCGTCGGCATCGGCGGGGAGAACACGATCGCGTTCATGCGCTCCAACATCTTCGCGATGCGCGCGTACGCGGCGCGAGAGCTGAGGAACGGCCAGGGCGAGTGGGAAGCAGAGATCGCGTACACGACCACGCAGGACTCCGCGGCCGGCACCGAGTGCGCACCCGGCGCGCAGGCCCTCGTGCAGTGCTACGGCTCGTCGCAAGGTGCGATCCTCTCCGCCGGCGGCAACCTCTACTACCGCATCAATCGCGATTGGATGGCCTTCGGGTCGCTGTTCGTCACGCGCCAGAACCTGACGTTCTACGGGAACAACGCGATGGCGATGGGCGGCCCCAAAGAGGACCCGTCGGTGCTCGGACTCTCGGGCTTCGGCCGCGTGTCGTACCGCTTCTGAGCTACTTCGAGGTCGCGACCCACACGCCGGTCCACTCGGCGGGCGGCGGCTTGGCGACGAACGCGAGCGCGCGGTCACGCATCACCGTGGCGGCATGATCGCCGGGGCGCAGCACGAGGACCTCGGTCCACTGCGCCGCGGCGTCGGCGAAGCGGCGATCGAGGTACGCGTCGAGCGCGAGCCGCGAGAGCTCGGCGACGGTCTCGGCGGTGGTGTCGTTGTCCGAGCGCAGCGCGAGCAGCTCGAACACGGGCACGCCTTGCTTCTTGCCTTTCACGGCGACGACATCGATCGGTCGCGCGATCACCACGTCCTTCGCGAGGTCGTACGTGGGCTCGCTGATCATGAGTGACGTGCCGTACTGCTTGTTGAGCCCCTCGATGCGCGACGCGAGGTTCGCGACGTCACCCATCACGGTGTAGTTCATGCGCTGGTACGAGCCGACGTTCCCGACAAGGACCACACCCGTCGCGAGGCCGATGCGCGTCGCGAGGTTGACGCCTTGCTTGGACAGCTCGGCGACGCGGCGCTGGCACTCGAGCGATGCGATGCACGCGCGCTGTGCGTGGTCCTCGACCTTCGACGGAGCGCCCCAGAACGCCATGATGCCGTCGCCGAGGTACTTGTCGATCGTGCCGTTCTCCATCGAGATGATGTTGCTGATGTCGTCGAAGTACTTGCCCAAGAACTTCACGAGCTCGTCGGGCGCCTTGGTCTCGGACAGCGAGGTGAAGCCTTCGAGGTCGGAGAAGAAGATCGTCAGCGTGCGGAGCTCGCCGGTGAGCTCCGCGTCGAGCCCCGACTGGACGAGCGTGCGTACGAGGTCACGGGGCACGTAGCGCGCGAAGGAGCGGAGGCCACCCTTCATCTTCACCAGCGCCATGTTCATCATGTCGATCTCTTTGAACGCCGAGCTGTGGTCGTGATTCTCGTCGAGATGCAGCTGGCCGACCTCCTCCATCTCCTTCGACAGATCGATCAGCGGTCGCGATACGCGACGCGCGAGCACCCACGCGATGCCCACCGCCAGCACGACGGCGACGAGCGAGATGAGCAGCGACGTGACCACGCGCCCGCGTAGTCCCGCCGTGAAGTCCGCCTCGGGCGCGTACGCGAGCACCTTCCACGCGGGCCCACCTGGCATGTCGATGGCGTACGTCCGTGCGAGGTACATCTCGCCGTCGAGGGAGAACTCGTGCGCGCCAGGGCCTGCCGCTCGCAGCGCCTTCACCGCCGGATCGTCGAGCGTGCCCAGGCGCACGAGCTCGGTGCCGCGCACGACCGCCGCCTTGGGATGTGCGAGGACGACGTCTTCGTCGGAGACGACCACCACGCGACCGTTCGGGCTGAACTGCAGTTGCCGCGTGAGCTCCGAGAGCCTCGCGAGATCGAAGTCGATCGTGAACACACCGGTCAACGCACCGTCGCGAACGAGGGGGTGCGCGTACGAGATGCCCGGGACGTTCTGTCCCTCGAACACGTACGGCGGCGTCCACACTGGCGCCTTCGCTGCTTCTGCGAGCTTGTAGAACGGACGCTGGCGCGGATCGTACTTCGTGTCCTCGCTGGTCGTCGGCTCGCCGCGCGCTCCGTCCGGCGTGACCGTGTACTCGACGCGCGTGGTCCTTCCATCCTCGCCGATGCGGCTGATGTTCACGCCGAGCGCTCCGCCTGCGTGACGGACGACTCCGACGAACGTGCCGTCGCTCGCGCCGTGGCTCACCCAGGTGAACGACGGGTTCGCGACGAGCACGGCCAAGTACCGCGAGGCCTTGTCCTCGGGCGTCGATGCATCCTCGAGTCGCGCGAGCGTCTCGCCCGCAGGAGGCGCGCGCATGAGGAACGAGGTTGTCTCGCCCGCTGCCTCGCGCGAAATCTGATCGAAGAGCGCCGCGGCGAGAGAGCGCACGTTGTCGACGCCGCTGCGATAGTTCCACCACGCGATCCATCCACCCGTTGCTGCGATCAGCGTGGCGACCACGACCGCCAGGCTGATCGGATAGCTAAAGCGGCGACGCGCCATTCCCCAGAACCGACTCTATCGCGGTCGCAAAGCCTACGGGCGTGAACACCGCGCGAATGACAAGCCCGACATGCGCCCGTCGACCACCTGGATGCATGTACTCGCGCCGAGCCACCACGCGGTCGGCGACTCGCCGAGATCGCGAGCGTCGTCGGTCGCGCAGCGCCACGCGTCGACCGTCTCCTTCGTCGCACCGAGCTCGAGCGTCGTCGCCGTGCACCGCATCACCGCGCTCTTGCGCGCTGCCTTGCACGTCTTCTGCGTCGTCGTGCCCTCTTCGTCATGCTCGGCCGTGCACGCGTCCTTCACGAGCGTCAGGTCCAGCACGAGCGAGCCCTTCGACTTCTTCCATGTTCCCTTCCACGAGGTCGTCCACGTGGTGGTGTCGTCGGTGTTGTAGGTCCGCCCGTCGAACACATCCATCGCGTGCTCGCGGCGCAGGCCCTTCGCTGCGACCTCGACGCGGCCCTTCGCGCGCAGGTCCACGGTGATCGTGATGTCCTGTCGCCAGTTCCGCGCACCTCGCTGACCAGCCATGTGCAGGTTCGTCGAGTCCACCAGCCGCATCGTCATCACCTCGGCGGCGGCGGGCGATGCGATCGCGACGACGAGCAACGCCAGCGCGCGCATCACTCGAACTTGATCGTGCGGTAGCCGAAGAGGCGCACGCGCTTCGCGTAGAGATCGAGCAGGAAGAGCGCGACCACGCCGATCAGCACGAACGGCCACAGGTCCTGCGTGTACTTCACGCTCTCGTTGTTCGTGGCCCAGATCTCGGCGGGCTTGGCTTGGTCGTGACCGCCAGAGACTTGCGCGGCGTGGCGTAGCGGCTCTGGATCGGGCGTGGTGCGCAGGTACTCGAGCGGATAGGAGAGGGCGACCGCGCCGAGTGATTCGGCGACGGTCTTTCCGTCGCGCTTGTGCACCGCTTTGAGTAGGTAGCTGCCGTACTTCTGGATGCGGAAGTCGGCGGTGTAGCGGCCCGCGGCGGTTTGATCCATGGGCAGCTCTTGGCTGACCTTGTTGGTCGCCGGATCGATGACCTGGAGCTTGGTCTCGAGCTCGTTGACGAACTTGTCACCCGAGTCGATCGCGTCGACGGTGACCATCGCGCGGCCGTCCGCGACCTTCGCGAACAGGTCGTACGAGTCGTAGACCTTGCGGCGCATCGACGAGCGGATGACCTGCGCGAAGAACTTGGGATAGCCGCCCCACCGGATCCAGTTGACGCCCCACCGGTTCTTCACGTCAGAGGTCCACGCGACGGACATGCCCGCGCCGTGGCGCCAGCGCGCGAGGATGGGCTCGCCCAGGTCGGAGATCAGGATGGTCTCGGCGGTGGGCTTGGGCTTGGTGGTGACGTAGCCCTTGATCGATGGCGCCGACTCGACGCTGGTGCCTTCGATCGCCTCGACGCGCTTCGCGATGCGCACGAAGATGTCGTCCTCCACGAGCTGCGACTTCTGGGCTTCCTGCGTCTCCTTCATGAAGATGCGCGGTAGCGCACCGATGTCCTCGACCATGTAGAGGCGGCCGTCGCCTTGATCGGCGATCATGGAGAGCAGGTTCTTGTCAGCGCCTTGCACGCCGACCGCGGACACGGTGATGCGAGCGCCACGCATCTCTTGCACGAGCTCGGGGATGCCGTCGGCTGGCGCTTCACCGTCGGTCATGACGATGACGTGCTTCACCTTGGCGTTGATGTTCTGGAGGATCTCGAACGCTTCCTTGAGGCCCGGGTAGATGTTCGTGCCGCCACCTGACGTCAGGCGCGAAATCTCCGTCGAGATACGCATCTTGTTGGCGGCGCGCTGCGGGCGCACGAACACCTGCGCTTCGCTGTCGAACGCGACCACAGCGATGTAGTCGTCGGGTGCGAGCACCTCGGTCGTGGCGCGCGCGGACTCTTTGGCGGCCTCGAGCTTGGGACCCTGCATCGAGCCCGAGCGATCCATGACGAGGACGATGCCGATGTCCGGCTGCTCCTTGACCTTCTCCGCGTCGAAGCGCACCGGCATGATCTGCTCGATGCGCGTGGATTGATAGCCGCCCGAGCCGAACGAATCTTCACCGCCGGCCATGAGCAAGCCGCCGCCCATGCTCGAGACGTACGAGTCGAGCGCGGCCATCTGGCCGGCGCCCATCAGGTGCGCGGGAACGTCGGAGACGATGACGAGATCGTACTTCTCGAGCTCCTTGGCCGACGACGGCAGGCCCGCGGGCCCGCGAACGGTGACGTCCATCTGCTCGTGCTCGAGTGCTTTCTGGAGGTAGCTCGCGCTGCCCGGCTCGCGGAGGATGCCGCCCTCGACGTAGAGGATCGACGGCTTGCCTTTGACTGGCGCCGTCATCACCGCCTGATTGTTCGCCTTCTCCGTATCGTGCGCGAACTTGGTGAGGCGCAGCTTGTACGTGGTGGCGCCCGCCTTCTTCGCGTCGGACTTGAACTTCACCAGGTTCTTGCCCTCGCGGAGCTCCACGGTCTTCGTGGGCTCGAGCGGGTTCGGGAACTCGTCCTGCTGGAGCGCGAGCGTGGCGGTCTGCGCTTCGGTCGACCAGACCTCGGCGGTCACCTCGAACGGCTGGCCGACCTTGATGTCGTCGGGGACGATCACGCCGACGACGCGGATCTCGCTCGTCTTGTCCTGATCGAACGTGCGCCACGAGACCTTCACGCCGAGCTCTTTGGCGCGATACGCCTCGGTCGCCACGTCGCCGACCGTCTGGTTCCCGTCGGAGACGATGACCATGCGCGGCAGGTAGCCGTCGGGATAGAGGCCGTACGCGAGCTGCATCGCGGCTTGCGTGTCGGTCCCAGCGCCCGCACCGGTGTGGCGCTTGATCGACTCGGACAGCTTGCCATCGCCGCGGATCACCTGTGGCTTCTCGGCGAACGTGATCAGCTGGAAGTTGCCGTCCTCGCCGGCAGCCTCTTGCAGCTCGTCCACGTACTTCTTGGCCGTGTCGAGCTGCTTGTCGCTCACCGAGTCGGAGACGTCGACGAGCACCACCGTGGACACCTTGCTCTGTTCCGTGATCCACGACGGCCGCGCGAGCGCGATCGCAACGCCCGCGATCACGAGCGAGCGCAGCGTCGCCTGCAGCACCTGCTGGGTGAGCGAGAGGTCGGTCAGCGACAGCACGCGCAGGAGATAGATCGTGGGGACGATGCAGCAGAGGAACAGCCAGCCGGGCGAGAGCAACGTGACCGGATGCTCGGCGCCGAAGTAGGGCAGCCAATCGACATGCAACGACGTGCGGCCGTCGATGACGAGCCGATCGATGATCAGGTACACGGCGATCGTGAGGGCGATCGTCGCGGCGACTCGCACGATGTTTGCCGTCGTGAGGAGCGATTTGAAGTTGTTCGCCATCAGACGGTGACCCGGCGGTGATAGGTGATCCACTCGACGAAGATGAGACCCATCGCGAACAGCACGAGATAGATCCACAGCTTCTGACTGCGGCTAATAGCGAAGGCCTCGGGCGCGTCGAGCTTCTTGCCACCCAGAGTGAGCTCCGTCGACGGTGCGATGTCGCTCTCGATCGGCGAGCTGAGGTTGGCAGCCAACTCGATCTGCGCGATGGCCTCGCCGTTCGGTCCCTTCGCGGCGAGCTCGTAGTAGCCAACGCGCGACGCGTAGAACGTGGCGAGCCCGTCGATCACCGGCGTCTTCGCGATCGCACCCGCCTTCTCGCGAGACTCGGTCGTGTCGTCGGCGAGGTACGTGACCTCGGCCTCCGTGGCGCCGATCACGCCGTCGAGCGGCACGCGCTGACGCGTTCCCGTGGAGTACGTCGTGAGTAGGTCCGTGGTGTCACCCGCGAACCAATCGAGCGTGTTGACGAGCAGCATCGGGAACGCGACGCGCATCGGCAAGTCTGTCGCTCCATCGCGGCCGAGCGAGGGCAGCGAGAAGCCGAAGGCGAGCATCTTGCGCTTGCCGTCGCGCTTGGCCGCGATGATCGGATCGCGAACGTAATAGGCGAGGGCGCTCTCGCCCTTCTTCGCGTCGATCGCGAACACGTTGCTCTTGTCCATGAACACGTCGGACAGCGTCACCCAGCGCATGACCGGATGGTCTTCGTCGATCTCCGTGATGCGTGGGTTGCCCGTCTCACCGCGGATCGCGAACGGGCTGTTCGGCCCCGTGGGGTGGAAGAACAGGAGGTTCGTCGGCGGCAGCGGCAGCACGGCCGGTGTGTGCTCGTCGAAGATCACCGCGTCCATCCCGTCGGCGATGCCCGGCCGCGCGTCGTACTCCGCCGGCGTGACCTTCATCGGATCGACGTTGTCGTACACGAGCAGTGCGCCCTCGAGGAACAGGTTGTCCTCGGTGACCATGAGCACCTTCTGCTTCTTCTGCGCGGGCAGGAGCGCGAACGCTTGATCGTCGAGCGGGAACGGATCGGAGCCGCCTGGCCCGTCGACAGGCGCCAGCTGCACGCGGAGCTTGTTATCCACGCTCGCAGGGAGCTTCGCGTAGATCTGGTGGATGCGCTGACCGGGCTGGAGCTCGGTCTGCTTGGTGTCCACGTTGGTGCTGCCGTTGTAGAGGCGCAGCTTGCGGTGCGCGGGTTCGCTGCCGAAGTTCTGGATCTCGACGTAGACCTCGTACGCTGCCTTGTTCGCGATGTAGCGGCGCACGTTGAACGCGACGATACCGACGTTGTCGCTGCGCTTGCCGACGGGCATGAACCGCACGTCGACCTTGGACAGGTCCACCGAGGCGAGGTTCTTCTCCGCCTTGGGATCCGCCTGGGCGTCCCAGTGTACGAGCCCCAACTGCTGCTCGGGGAACGCACCGTCGGAGATGATCACGATGAGCGGGTTCTGGCGATCGCGCAGCGCATCCGACGCTGCGCCGAGCGCGCGCGTGAGATCCGCCGGCGTGTCGCTCGGCTCGATGCCGTCGATGATCTTGCGCAGCATCGGCGCGTCCGTGGTGAACCGCGACATCGGCGTGGCTTGGCCGTCGACCTTCATGATCAGCGCGAGGTCGCCGCCGCCCATCGAGTCCACGAGCTCCTTGGCCTTGGCCTTCGCTGCTTGCATGCGCGTCATGCGGTCGTCGTCCGTGCCGCCATCGGTGGCCTTCATCGACGCGGACGCATCGACGAGCACCACGACGCTGCGCGCCTTGCGCGACGTTCCCCCGAGCGTGGGATCGAGCGCGGCGAACAGCACCACGCCGAGGATGAGCAGGATCAAGAGCAGCGAGATGAGGCGCTTGAGCTGCTTCCACAGCGCGTTGGCGTCCTTCTGCTCGAGCACGCGGTGCCACAGGCGAGAGAACGGCACCTCGAAGCGGCGGCGCCGCATCTTGATGATGTACGCGCTCACGGCCAGCAGCGCAGCGCCACCCGCCATCAGCGCCCACGTCGAGAGCGCAAAGGGCCCGAGCAAGCTCACCGGAGGAACCCTCCCGAGCGGAAGATCTTGAGGACGAGCTCGTCGAACGGAATCGACGTGTGCGTGCGGAAGAAGGGCATCGCGTACTTGGTGCAGTACGCCTCGAGCTCCTTGCAGTACTTCTCGTGCTCGCGCGTGTACGCCTCGAGCAGCGACTTGGAGATGGTGACCTCCTTGGTGTCGCCCGTCTCGCAATCGACGAGCGCGAGGTCACCGTGGAGGTGCGGCTCCGCTTCCCGCTTGTCGTAGACCTGGAGCACGAACGGCTCGAACTTGTTGTAGCGGAGCGTGTTGAGCCCCTGCTCGAAGCCCTCTGGATCGTAGAAGTCGCTGATCAGCACCGCGAGCCCGCGACGCTTGTTCTGCGTCACGAAGGTCTTCATGCAGTCGGCGAGATCCGTCTTGCCGCCGATGTCGCAGTTCCGCAAGAAGTCGAACACGCGGAAGATGCGGTTCTTGCCGCGCGATGGCGGCATGCGATCCACGAGCTTCCCCGCGAACGGGATGATCGCGACGCGATCGAGGTTGGCGAGACCGACGTACGTGAGCGCGGCGCCGACCTGCATCGCGTAGTGCAGCTTGGGTAGCGGCGAGCCGATCGACATCGAGTCCGACACGTCGACGAGGATGTAGATCGACAGATCCTCTTCTTCCTCGAACAGGCGCAACAGCAGCTTGTCGAGGCGACCGTAGAGGTTCCAATCGATGTAGCGGAAGTCGTCACCACGCGAGTACGTGCGGTGATCGGCGAACTCGATGCCGGAGCCCACCTTGCGCGTGCGGCGCTCGGCGCGCAGGTTCCCCGAGAAGACCTTGCGCGACACCATGTGAAGGTGCTCGAGCGTCTTCAGGAACTTCTCGTCGAACAGCTCGGACCGGTCCGCGGCGCGGTTGTCCTTCATCGCTGCGGCGCGCGCAGCCTTCTTGGCATCCACGGCCTTGAAGGCGCCGCTGACTGACTGGATGAGTCCCACGTCGAGTTGCCTCAGGCTTCCTTCGTGGCCTTGAGGATCTCCGCGACGATCGCGTCGGGCTTGATGCCCTCGGCTTCACCCTCGAAGTTCATGATCAAGCGGTGGCGCAGCGCGGGCGGCGCGACGTAGCGGATGTCGTCGATCGACACCGCGTAGCGCCCCTCGAGCAGCGCGCGGATCTTGGCCGCGAGGATCACCGCCTGGAGGCCACGCGGCGACGCGCCGTAGCGCAAGAACTGCTTGGACATCGCGGTGGCTTCCGGGTTCTCCGGGTGCGTCGCGAGGACCACGCGCACCGCGTAGTCCTGCACCTGGCGCGCGAGCGGCACTTTGCGCACGAGCTCGCGCATCTCCATGATGCGCTGCTTGTGGATCACGGCCTGCGGCTGCGGCACCTCGTCGGAGACCGTGCGATCGAGGATGGTGTGGAGCGCCTGCTTGTCCGGATACTCGACGATCAGCTTGAAGAAGAAGCGATCGAGCTGCGCCTCGGGGAGAGGATAGGTGCCGTCCATCTCGAGCGGGTTCTGGGTGGCGAGCACGAAGAACGGCTTCTCGAGCTGATATGTCTGCTTCGCGACGGTGACCGAGCCCTCGGACATCGCCTCGAGGAGCGCCGACTGCGTCTAGGGCGTCGCGCGGTTGATCTCGTCGGCGAGGACGATGTTCGCGAAGATGGGGCCCTTCTGGAACTCGAACACCTTCTGACCGTTCTGCTCGGTCATGACGTTCGTGCCGACGATGTCCGCCGGCATGAGATCCGGCGTGAACTGGATGCGCGAGAAGTTCGCGTGGATCGTCTCGGCGAGCGTGCGCACGAGCATCGTCTTGCCGAGGCCGGGCACGCCTTCGAGCAGCGCGTGGCCGCCACCGAGGAGGCACATGAGGACGCCCTCGATGATCTCCTTCTGGCCGACCATCATCGTCCCGATCTCTTGCCGCAGGCGCTGCAGATCGGTCGTGAACTGAGAAACCAAGCCCTCCACGTCGCGCGCGGTGTTTCGATCAGCCGTTTCGGTCATTGCTTGCCCTCTGCTTGCGGCGCCGTCGGCGCGGTGTCTGCGTTGCCCGTGTTCGGGTGAATCTTCGCGAAGTAACGCTTCACGTAATACTTGTAGCTGGAGGGCAGCTTCTCGTTGCGCATGACCTCCTCGACGATCTTCTCGTAGTCCGCGTAGACCTTCTGGTAGCTCGTCGAAGCAAAGCCTTTCTGCGCGGCCGACAGGATCGTCTCGCGCCTCGACGTACCCTTGCTTCCAGAGACGCCCTGCAGGTCTTCGTCTTTCGTGTTTCCGCTCTTGCTCGTCGGATCGCCCGCGAGGTCAGGGCCCGTGCCCGTGCCCCACTGCTTGCCGCCGGGTTGAGTGCCTTGGCCGCCGGGCTGTCCCTGACCGGGCTTGCCCTGTCCTTGACCGGGCTGGCCTTGCCCCGGCTTCCACGCCTGTCCCGAGCCCTTCTGGCCGCGCGCGCGCTGCTGAAAATCCTTGTTCTTGTTTCCCTTGTTGAACGGATCCGACGGGCCCTTGTTGCCCTTCTGCTTCGCGCGACGCATCGCCTCGCGTAGATCGTCCATCTGCGACGACATCTTCTTCTGCGCGGCCTGCTTGCGCTGATCCTGATCGACGCGCCCCGTCTCGCGCGCCGCGTCCTTGAGGCTACGTGACGCCTGGCGATCACGCTCCTTCTCTTCCTCGTCGCGCTCGTCCTTGTTCTTGTTGGGATCGGGCTTCTTCTGGAGCTGCTCGGCGGCCTTCTCCATGTCCTTCTGGAGACGCTTCAAGGCCTCGCGTTGCGCGGAGTCATTCTTGTCCTGCTCGTCCTTCTTTAGCTTCTGCAACTCGTCCTTCTTCTTCTGCAGCTGGCGCTCCGCATCGAGCTGCTCCTTCTCCGTCTTCGCTTCGTCCTTCTTCTTCTGAAGCTCGCGGATCTGCTGCTCGAGCTTCTGCTGCTGTTGTTGCTGCTGCTGCTTCTGCTTCTGATCCTTCTGCTCCATCTGCTTTGCGACCTGCTCGAGCTTCTGTTGGAGCTTCTGCTTCTCCTGCTCCGTCATCGGCTTCTGGTCCTTCAGCGCGTCCATCTTCTTCTGCAGCTCTTCCTTCTGCTGCGGCGTGAGATCCTTGTTCTGCATCTGCTTCTGCAGTTGCTCGAGCTGCTCCTTCAGCTGCTCTTTCTGCTGCTGCGTCAGGTCCTTGTTCTCGAGCTTGGTCTCGAGCTTCTCCATCTGCTTCTGCAGCTCCTGCTTCTGCTGCTCGGTGAGCTTCGGATCCTGCATCCGCTTCTTCAGCTCTTCGATCTGCTTCTGCAGCTCTTCCTTCTGCTTGTCGGTGAGCTTGGGATCCTCGAGCTGCTTCTTCAGCTCGTCGATCTTCTTCTGGAGATCCTTCTTCTCCTGCTCGGACAGGTCCTGGTTCTCGAGCTGCTTCTTCAGCTCCTCGAGCTCCTTCTGTGCTTCCTCGGGATCGAGCTTCGCGGCGAGCTTCTCGAGCTCCTCCTTGGCCTTCTGCAGGTCGTTCTTCTCGAGCGCCTTGCCGAGCTCCTTGGTCACGTTCTCCTTCGCGAGCTCCTTGCCCATCTCCTGCATGGCCTTGTTGATCTCGGCCTGGTTGGGCTCGGCGTGCGCGGAGAGCGCCTCTTCGGCTTTTTGCAGCGCCTCGAGCAGCTGCTCTTTGGTGATCTTTCCTTCCTCCGCGTCCTTCAACATCTGCTCGATCTTCTGCGCGAACTCTTCGAGCTCGGGCACGTTGTCTCGACGCGCGACGTCTTTGAGCTGGCGAAGGATGCTCTCGATGTACGCGCGCTCCTCGGGATCGAGCAGCACCGCGTTCTCCTTCTTGTACTTGTCGTCCTTGAGGTCGACGATCGTCAGCGCGAGCGGGCCGACCGTGGTGGCGCCGATCCGGACCGTGAGCAACGCATCGCCGGGCTCGAGATCCTCGGGCACGCGAACCGTGATCAGCGCGCTCGACCACTCGAGCACCTGGAGCGGACGGGCCTCGACACCGTCGCCCATGCCGAGATGCACGGAGCCATCCGCGGGCACGCTCGTCGGTGTGAACGGCGCGAGACCTCGCGTGAGGTTCTTGCCGGACACCTTCAGCGTCTCGCCAGGACGCACGTGATCCGGATCGAGACGATGCAGCACGGGCAGGCGATCGGGAGGCGGAATCGCGAGGCCCGCGATCAGCGCCGACAGCACGAAGAAGCCGCCTGCGGCTCTCAGATCGCGCGGCTCCGTGTACGGCGTGGCAGCCGCGACGTTGGCGCGTGGCACCGCGCGGATACCGTCCTTGATCGCGGCGACCATCAAGTCTTCGGTCTCGGCGGCGTCGGGCTGTGACGCGTGCTCGCCGGTCGCGAGCGCGCGCTGGAACGCGATGGCGGTGGAGAGGCGATCCGAGAGGCCGCTCGCGCGATCGATCTTGCGCGCGAGCATCTCGTCGTCGATGTGGCGAAGCGCGCTGATCAGGGCGCCGCCCACAACGAACAGCAGAGACGCCACGAGCAGGATCACGCCCGTGATCGTCGACACTCGCTCGATCCGCACGAGCCAGATGGCGATGAGCGCGTTGACGGTTCCGAGGATGAAACCCGAGGTCGCTCCTTCGAGCGCCCATTGCGTGCGGATGCGAGACCGCGCCTGGCTGATCAGGCGCTGAATCGCCGACGTATCAGTAGCTTGCACTGGGGGCTCCTACGTGACGGGGACCGGGGGCGGCCCACATCTGCGTGATAACGATCGAGGATAGCACCAACATTCCACGCGCCAGGCCCACATCAGGTCTAACCGGCTGCGACCAATGGGACACCGCGGAGGTGGTTCCGTTGCCTGTTTGGGGGGACCTACACGTAGGCGGTTTTGGGATCTTCCCCCGCGACGAAGTGATATGGCTCTCGTCCGGAACAGTATGCGATCGGTCGTCTTCGCTCTCGTCGGTGCGCTCGCACTCGGTGCGTGCGCCACCACCAAAGGGCGCGCGGACCAGCTCTACGATGAAGGTCGCTTCCTCGAAGCGGCAGAGATCTACGACCAGCTCGCGCGCGAGCACCCCGACGATGTCGACGTGAAGATCCGCCGCACGCGCGCGCGCAACGGTGCGCTGCGCGTGCAGCTGGCGTACGTGACCAAGGTCCGCGCCTCCGGGCATCACGAGGTCGCGGGGCAGCAGCTGCAGAAGCTGTTCGCGATGCGTGACGGGTGGCGGATGGTTACCGAGCCCGCGATCACGAAGCTCCTCGAGACAGAGGTCGTCGCCACCGGACGGTGGCTCGAGGGTGTCGTCGCGAATCGCGTGCGCACGGCGGGGCCGCTCGTCGGTGAATCGCTCGCGCTGCAGTATCAGGAGCTGTTCGCGCATCCCGAGTTCGACACGTGGCGCGCGTCGATCGGCCACGCGATCGAATCCGCTGGACGCGACGTCTGCGGGCGCATCGCGCCGACCACGACGACACCGTACTGGGCGTGGGTGGCCAATCGCTACTGCTCGCACTTCGGTGTTCGCGCTGTGGAGCCGATGCGACTGCCAAACCTCCGCGCTGGACTCGCGGTCGTGGGCACCGTGCAAGGCACGGGGAGCGGGGAGAGCGAGCGCATGCGCGTGGCCCTCGCGAACGCGTTTCGCGCGAGCGTGTGGTTCTCCCCCGACGGCGCCGCACCGATCCGCGCGAACCTGACCGGGTCGATCAGCGTGTCATTCGATTCGCGCAGCGTCACGCGGACCGCCGATTACACCGAGCAGGTCCCGTACACGGATCACGAGACGGTGCAGGAGTCGTATCAAGAGCCGTACGACGACACCGAGTACTACACGGAACAAGTTCCGCACACCGAGTACCGCACGGAGACGTACTCGTGCGGAAGCTCGACGTGCACGCGCTCGGTCCCCGAGACGGTCTATCGATCCGAGTCGCGCACGCGAACGATCACGAAGTACCAAACGAAGTACCGCACCTTCACGCGTCCGGTCACGCGCTATCGCGCCGAGTACCGCACGTACACGTACTCTGGCGTCGAGCACTACGGACGTTACGCGAGCAACCTGCGGCTCGTCGTCGGCGCCGAGCTGGACGGCTTGATCGCGCAGGTCACGCAGAACGCGGCGGAGAGCGGGTTCGAGACGGACGCGAGCTTCGCGTCGGCGAACGTGTATCCGCAGACCGCGAACCTGACCAGCGCCGAGGGCTTCGTCGCGATCGAAGAGCGCCGGCTCGTCGCCGATCTGATGGCGCGGCTCCACGCATTGTATGCCGCACGCTACTGCCGCTCCGCGCAGCCGTCGATCGAGGAGGCAGCGCGTTGCGCATACCTCGATCACGCGAGCGCGCCGGCGCCCGTGCGTGAAGCGCTGCGCGCGCAGTTCGGCGAGGACGAAGCACTGCTCGGCGCGGTGCTCGCGCGCGCGTCGTCGTAGCCCGCGGCCTGATCAGAGCCAGAACGCGGCGAGCGAGAACTTGTTGCTCGTGGTGTCCAGCACCTCGAACGTGTCGCGTGCCCGCGGCGTGGGCAGGAGCGAGCGCACGCTGTTGATGCGCCCCGCCTCGGTGACGATGAAGTAGCGGCGGCCGAGCGGCGCGCGCGTGCGGTCGTTCAAGTACTTGTTGAACTCGACGTTGTCGACCTTGTTGAACTGCGTCTTCTGCTCGGGAAGGATCGCCCAGATCTCGCCACCCGACCAGAAGTTCTCGCCGCGCCAATAGAGTTGCCAGCCGATCAAGCGATCGGCGTCGACGGTGCGCAGCGGCGGTCGCGCGCGCCGGCTGCCGTTCTTGCCGCGCTCGACGAGCGGCTGCAGCCTCGCGCGTTCACCGGGCGCGAGCGTGACGGTGACCGAGTGGTCGCCGATCGACGTCACCTTGCCGACGAGCACGAGCTCCTGCTCCGTGACCCGCTCGTCCTCGGCCTTGTTGAGCACGACGGTGATGGTCATCGGTTGGCCCTCGTGCAGGTTCTCGGGGATCTTGGTCTCGAAGGTCCACGTGTCCTTCACGTCGTGCCAGTCCGTGTAGAGCTGGCCGGCGCCGTAATAGACGAGCTTCTGCCCGTACACCGTGCGCTGGTCGTAGTACTTGGCGAGCGCGTCGCGCATGCCCCAGTGCGTGCCCGCGATCGGCATGTAGACCTGGAGCGCGAAGATCGTCGCGGCGAGCGCGACCATTCCGTACGCGCCGACCGCGATACGCGAGAGCCGCGTCGCGAGCAGCGGCATCGCGATGCACGCGGCGATGCCGATGAGGAAGAAGCTGTCGGACGTGTCCACCGACCACGGCTCCTGGTTGGGCCAGGGGCGGTCGTAGCGGAACACGAACATCTCGATCCAGCGCTCGGGCTCGAACATCAGATCGCGGGGCATGAGGAGCACGATGCCGATGCCGAACACGACCCACAGCGGGTGCAGGCGATACCGCTTGGACGCGATGTCGTCGAGGAGGAACGCGACGAGCAAGCCGAGCGGCGGCAGGGCGGGGAGGATGTAGTGATTGAACTTGGTCTGCACGAGGCAGAACACCGCCGCGGCGACGATGGCCCAGAGGCCGACCATGAAGCGCACGCGGCCCTCGCGTGAATCCGTGCGTGCGCGCATGAGCGTCGCGGCGAGCGCGGGTGGAATCAGCGCGGCCCACAGCCACATGCCGTGACCGATGATGTGCGTGTAGAACGCGAAGCTGCCGGGCGAGTTGTCGACGCCGACCGCAGCGCGATTCAGGATGTGCTGGATCAGGTACTCGTCGAGGAAGCGGATGCCATCGCGCAAGTACATCGCGACGTGCCACGGGATGGCGACGACGGCGATGAGCAGGATGCCGCGTTTGATCTCGAAGTCGCCGTCGACGAGCGCGCGCCAGCGTCCGAGGAGAATCACGTGCAAGCCACCGACGGCGCCGACGACCATGAAGCCGGGCGGGCCCTTCGCGAGGAGGCTCACGCCGAGGAGGAAGTAGCAGCCGATGAGGTACACCTGCCGCATCTGCGTGAGCGGCCGCACGACGTACACGCGCGCGGCCCACTCGCCCGTGGTCTTCCACGTCCCGCCCCCGAGCCACGCGAACGGAAACAGGATGGCGCGCAACAGGTAGCGGTCCGGCGCGTGGCGATCCCACGGCGCGAGGACGTTGTCGAAGACGTAGCGCCAGCGCGACTGTCCAGCGGACCGGACAGGCATCGGCTCGTTCACGATCGCCGCGACGATGCCGCCGACGAGAACGAGCGGCAGGCGCAGGAGCGTGAAGATGTCGCGATGGAGCGAGCCCGCGAGGAACAGGCACATGAGCAGCGGCAGCCACAGCGCGGGGTTGGGGATGCGCCCGCGAATGCCGAGCGAGGGGCCCTGAGCGAAGTGGACGAGGTAATAGCCGGCTTGCACGAGCACGAAGCCGCCGGCGAGCGCGATCACGATGTGCCGCGCGTCGATGGGGATACGCCGCCGGGTGAAGTGAAACAGCGGATAGATGCCGCGTTCGCCATCCTCGACGGCCATCGTGAACAACGCGAGCGCGCCCATGGTGCACGCGACGAGCGGCATGTCAGGTATCGCGTTGCGCGCGATCATCGCGAACATCGGGATCGTGCCGACCACGAGTAACGCGAGCCACGCGAGTCGTCGACTCACGAGCCGCGCGAGCATCCACCACACCAGCGTCAGCCCCGCGATCGCGCAGAGGATGAACGGCATGCGGATCGCCACCATGATCATCGGCGAGTCCGTCATCTCGCCCGAATAGCCGCCGTCTTCGACGACGCCGAACGCGCGCATGCTCGCAGCCATCAGCCAGAACTGGAGGACCGGCTTGGAGCGAAACCCTTCATTGTCGTTCGGGTTGCCTTCCATGGTGCCGCGCCATTCGGTGTGCACCCAGTCGTGGTTCTGCAGCATCTCGCGCGCGACTTCGCCGTAGTGCGTCTCCCACGGATCGACGAGCGAGTACCGCCAGATGCCCGGCACGAGAAAGCACATCGCGACGAGCACCACGAACACGAGCTCGAAGGCCAACGGGCGCCGTCGTGGAGACACCACGGCGGCGGGAGCTAGCTCGGTCGACATCGACGCGAACCTATCACGCGCGCCGCGGAGTGGCCGTGTTTGCCAGCTCGAGCCACCACTCGGAGCACGGTGATAAGGTGCGCGCGTGGCGCGCTTCCCACATGTCTCGACCGCCGGCGCGGCCGTGCCCGCTTCGATCTTCGCGCGACTTCGCGAGCACCTCGCGCGCTATCCGGGTGACGTCATCCCGCTGCAGATCGGCGACACGCACCTCGCGCCGCCCGCGCGCCTCGACGAGGTCGCGTGGACCGAGCTGTCCGCGACCGACCTCTACGCGTACGGCAGCCCGAACGGCTGGACGCCGCTCGTCGACGCGCTCGTCGGCAAGGCCGAGGCGCGCAACGGCCTGTCGCTGACGGCGGCCAACATCCAGCTCGCCGTCGGCGCCACGCACGCGCTGTCCGCCGCGGTGCAGGCGACCTGCGATCCGGGCGACGAGCTGCTCCTGCTCACGCCGCACTGGCCGCTGATCCGTGGCATCGCGCTCGGCTACAACGTCGTTCCCGTCGAGGTGCCGTACGCCGCGGATCTCGCGGCCGCGATCACGCCACGCACCGCCGCGATCTATATCGCCACGCCGAACAACCCCGACGGCGCGATGCTCGCGCACGAGCAGCTCACCGCGATCGCCAGCCTCGCCGCCGAGCGCAACCTGTGGATCCTCTCCGACGAGGTCTACGAAGACTACGGCTACGACGCGCAGCACGTCTCGATCGCGTCGCTCCCCGGCGCCTTCGAGCGAACGGTGACCGTGTTCTCGTTCGCGAAGTCGTACGCACAAGCGGGCCTTCGCGTCGGCTACGCGATCGGCCCCGAGCCGCTCGTCGCGACGATGAAGAAGCTCGTGAACCACTCGGTCTACAACGTGCCCGTCGCGATGCAGCGCGCGGCGCTCTCCGCCCTCACCGCGGGCGCGCCGTTCCTCGCCGACGCACGCGCGCGCTACCGAGCCGCTCGCGATCGCGCGCGAGCTCGCCTACGTGCGCCCGCCGCATCGCCGCCCGGTGGCGCGTATCTGTGGGTCGACCTCCGCTCGTTCGCAGGCGACGACTGCATGCCGATCCTCGAGCGCTGCGCGGCCGCGGGCGTCCTGCTCGCGCCGGGCTCGGCGTTCGGGGCCACGTGCGGCGGCTTCGCGCGGCTGTGCTTCACCGGCGTTTCGCCCGAGCGCCTCGACGAGGGCATCGACCGCGTGAACGCGGCGCTCGGATGACGCTCGGTCGCGGCACGCTGCTCTCGGCGTACTGGACCGCGGTCGCCGCTTGCGATCCAGCTACGCGGGTGCGCGCAGCGCTGGCGAACCTCGACGGGCGCTGCCGCTTCGGTGTCGCGATCGGCAAGGCTGCACTCGCGATGGCGCGCGGAGCAGGGCCCGTCGAGCGCGGTGTGATCATCGTGCCCCGGGGGGAGCCGATCGGCACGCCCGCGGGCTGGCGGCTCGTGGAGTCCGCGCACCCGTTCGTCGACGAGCGCAGCCTGATGGCAGCGCGCGCTGCGCGAGCGGTGATCGACGCGGCGGGCGAGGGCGACCTCGTGCTCGCGCTGATCTCGGGCGGGACGTCGGCGCTGATCGAAGAGCCGATCGACGGCCTCACGCTCGCCGAGCTCGACGCCGCGACACGCGCGGTGATGCAAGCGGGTGCGCCGATCGGAGAGCTCAACGCAGCGCGGTCGGCGCTCTCGCGGGTCAAGCGCGGCGGCCTCGTCGCGACGTGCGCTGCGCCTGTCATCACGCTCGCGGTGAGTGACGTGATCGGCGATGACCTCACGACGATCGGCTCGGGGCCGACGATCCGGTCGCGCGATGGCGACCGCGCGATCGTCATCGCGCCCATGGCGTCGTTCGGCGAGGCGATCGCGCAGGCGCTGCATCTCGAGCG
>JAEYYV010000186.1 GCA_023428295.1 Pseudomonadota bacterium | reverse complement strand
GTCCGGGTGGTCCCGGCGGTCGCGATCGCGGACCGCGTCCGCCGCGCCTCGGCCCCGACGGTCAGCCGCTTCCGTTCGAAGCGCGTGGTCCGCGCCGTGACGGCGGAGGCCCGCGCCATGGTGGTGGTGGTGGCGATCGCGGACCGCGTCCGCCGCGCGAGCCGCGTCCGCCGCGCCTCGGTCCCGATGGTCAGCCGTTGCCGCCCGAGGTTCGCCTCGGACCCGATGGACAGCCGTTGCCGCCGCGCCCCAAGCGCGAGCGCAAGCCGATCGGCCCCGACGCGAATGGCCTCGGCCCCGACGGAAAGCCGTGGGATCCCGAGCGTCGCGCCAAGCGTCAAGCCGAGCGCGAGGCCGAGCGCGGAAACGTGATGAATGCGCAGCCGGGTACGCCCGTCGAAGCGCAGCCGACGGCTGAAGCGCCGAAGGAATAATAAAAGGCGCTGCCTCGGCGCCACCGCGCTATGGTTTGCCCTCGTTTGGAACTCTTGCGAAAGGCTCGCACATGTCTCGCAACCTGATGTCTGCCGCAGTCATCGCACTCGCCGTCATCGCGGCGCGCGGCACGGCCGACGCGGATATGTCCAAGGGCGTGATCAACGCGTTCCGCGGTCAGCTCGTTGTCAGCGCGCAGGAACTGCCCGAGGGCAAGAACGACAAAGAGACCATCGCGAAGATCAAAGCCGCGAAGCTCTCCGCGCTCACGGGTGAAGCCCAGGAAGACGTGACGTACTGGAACTTCCACTACACCGCGTTCCTGTCGAAGACGGGCAACGCGAGGCTAAAGATGGAGTTCTATAACGGCAAGCAGCTCGCGGCCGACAAGACGCTCGACGGCATCGATCCCAAGAGCGGCGTCCTCACCGGTGACATCTCGATCAACGAGGACGAGGGGCTCGCGAAGGGCAAGACGTACACGATCAAGCTCGTGACCGCGAACGACACTGCCGTCGCGACCACGACGCTCACGATGAAGTAGTCGTTCGCAGCTCGCTCACGGGTCCGCGCACTCGCGGGTGAGCAAACGCGAGCGATCGATCATGCGCCGGCGATCCGGCGCCGCCGATCACGCACTGGCGATCACGCGCTTGGCAGCGTCGACCACCGCCGCGAGGTTGATGCCGAGCTTGTCGAGCAGCACCTCACCGGGCGCCGACGCGCCGTACCGATCGATGCCGATCGCGACGCCGCGATCACCGATCCACTCGCGCCAGCCCTGCGTGATGCCCGCCTCGACGGACACGCGCTTTGCGTGCGGCAGCACGTCGGCGCGATACGACGCCGGCTGCGCTGCGAACGCTTCCCAACACGGCATGGACACCACGCGCGCCGCGATGTTCTGTGTGGCCAGCTCGTCGCGGGCGGCGAGCGCGAGCGACACTTCCGATCCGCTCGCGATGAGGATCACGTCGGCGCCGTCGGCGAGCACGTACGCACCCTTCTCCGCGCCGGGTGCGCCCGGCTGCGTGACGACCGGCAGATCTTGGCGCGAGAGCACGAGGCCCGTGGGACCATCCGTGCGCGCCATGGCGTAGCGCCACGCGGCTTGCGTCTCGTTGGCGTCCGCCGGGCGGAACACCGAGAGGTTGGGCATCGCGCGGAGCGCCATCAAATGCTCGACGGGCTGGTGCGTGGGACCGTCTTCGCCGAGGCCGATCGAATCGTGCGTCCACACGAAGATCGCCGGCTGCTTGTTGAGCGCCGCGAGCCGCACGCTCGGACGCATGTAGTCCGAGAACACGAAGAACGTGGCCACGTGCGGGCGAACGCCGCCGTGATAGAGCATGCCGTTTCCGATCGCGGCCATGCCGTGCTCGCGAACGCCGAAGCGCAGGTTGCGCCCCCCGCCGGTGCGATCGTAATCGCCGCCAGCGACGATCGTCTTGGTGGATCCGCCGAGGTCTGCATCACCACCGAACAGCCACGGCACCTTGGTCGCGAGCGCGCCCATCACCTTGCCGCTCGCGCTGCGCGTGGCGATCGCCGCGGAGCCAGGCTGCCACGACGGCAGCTCCGTGTCCCATCCGGCCGGTAGCTCGCCCGCGATCGCGAGCTCGAGCTCCTTCGCCAGCTCGGGGAACGCGAGCTTGTACGCGGCGAGCTTCTCGTTCCACGCGCCGTGGATGGCCGCGCCGCGCGTGACCGCTTCACCGGTGTGCGCCGCGACCTCGGGCGGAACGTGGAACGTGGCCGCGGGATCCCAGCCGAGCGCGGTCTTGGTAGCAGCGACCTCGGCGGCGCCGAGCGGCGAGCCGTGCGCCGACGACGTTCCCGCCTTCTTGGGCGAGCCGTAGCCGATGGTGGTGCGCACGATGATGATCGTGGGCTTGTGCGCTTCGGCGCGCGCCGCGCGGATCGCCGCGTCGATGGTCGCGATGTCCGTGTCTCCGTTGCGGACATGCACCACGTGCCAGCCGTACGCCTCGTAACGCTTGCCGACGTCCTCGCTCATCGACAGCGAGAGCGGACCGTCGAGCGTGATCTGGTTCGCGTCGTACAGATAGATCAGCTTGTTCAGGCCGAGGTGCCCCGCGATGGAGGCCGCTTCGCACGCGACGCCTTCCATCACGTCACCGTCCGACACGAGCGCGTACGTGAAGTGATCGATGATGGTGTGGCCCGGCCGATTGAAGTACTTGGCGAGGTACTTCTCGGCGATCGCCATACCGACCGCGTTGGCCGCGCCCTGCCCCAACGGTCCCGTGGTTGCCTCGACACCCGGCGTCCAGTGCCACTCGGGATGTCCCGGCGTCTTGGAGTCCCACTGCCGGAAGTTCTTGAGGTCGTCGAGCGACAGATCGTAGCCGGTCAGGTGCAACAGCGAGTACAGCAGCATCGAGCCGTGGCCCGCGCTGAGCACGAAGCGATCACGATCGAACCACTGCGGCGCCTTTGGATCGTGCGCGAGGTGGTTCTGCCACAGCACGTACGCCATCGGTGCGCATCCCATCGGCAAGCCCGGATGTCCCGAGTTGGCCTTCTGGATCGCATCGATCGACAACGTGCGAATCGTGTTGATCGTCAGCGTCGAGAGGTCGGTCGTCATACGCGCGGGCAAGCTAGCACGGGGCTACGACGTCGATTCGTGATTCCTGGTGGTACGATGCCCGGCGTATGAGGATTGCTAGGGCCCTGGTTCTCTTCGGTATCGCGTCGTGCGGAAATCCTGCCCCCACTCCGCAAGGACCCGCTGATCCGGGGTCGGCCGAGCCGATCGCAGGTCCGGCGCAGCCGCTTCCCACGGTGGATAGCGGCCTCGCCAAGAAGATGACGCAGAAGCCCCAGAAGCCGGACCAACCGTACGAGTTGTTCCCGCCGCCGTACAAGAAGGTGGGCGTGGGTCAAACGATCGCGTTCGCCACCACCGCGATCGATCAAGACCTCGACGAGACGAGCACCATTCTCGTGAAGAAGCCCGCGTCGGCGAAGTGGGACGACATCACGCAGACGGTGTCGTGGACGCCGACCAAGGCGGACATCGGCAAGCAAGAGTTCGTCGTTCAAGTCACGCAGCCGACGCGCAACATCCAGAAGTCGGAGACGTGGACCATCGAGGTGACCGCGAAGCCGCAGACGCTCCCGGTCGCCGAGCAGAAGAGCGCGATCATCGAGACGCTCCTCATGATCCGTCAACCCAAGCGGCTCGAGCAGGTCAACAAGGACTGGCCGCTCGACAAGATGCTGCTCGTCGCCGCGCAGGGCTTCGCCCCGCAGTTCGCCGACGACAAGCGCGCCGCGATCGCGAACCAGACGTGGGACGCGAAGGCGCTGTTCGAGGGTTTCCTCACGCAGTTCGCGACCACGCAGAACAACGATCGGCTCGATCCGGGCGCGCCCGACTTCGACGCGGCGGTGTTCGGTGATCCGGCGGCGTGGAAGATCGTCGCCTTCCGCCCGCGCATCGATCGTCACTGGACCGAGCTGCGCGTCGTCTATCAAGCGGTCAAGGCGCCCGAGCCCGTGTTCGCGATGTTCCGCATCCGGCCCGTCGTGGAGTTCGTCCCCGCGCTGCCCCGCCCCGCCGAGGAGAAGGATCTCAACAACAAGGTCTTCCTCGGCATGGTGCAGAAGCACCTGATGCCCGACGGAGGTCCGAGCGAGAAGTTCCTGAAGGATCAAGTCGCGCACGGCAAAGCGGTCGCCGCGTTCATGAACGAGCTCATGAGCTACAACGACGAGAAGACCAAGCCGTATGCGCGCACGTTCGCGATCGGCATCGCCCTCGAGGCGCGCATGGGCGGCGGATCCACGCGCAACGCGGATGGCTCGTACCGCGCCGGCGATGGCTGGGCGTGGAGCGCGCAGAAGCCGTTCATCACCCAGAAGGGCGACGCGCAGAGCTATCAGAACGTGATCATCCCCGGCTTCTGGACGAAGACCGTCCCGTCCGAGGACGGCACGTCATGGGTGCCGACGTGCGGTCCGCGCTGGACGCCCGGTCCCGCGATGGCGCCCGGCCACCAGGTGCTGTGCCGCAAGACGCTCGGCTTCGTCGATCTTCCCGACTGGGGCGGTCGCAGCGGCGTACGCGGTGGACGCATCGACTCGAACCACCTCTACATCAAGCACAAGAACGAGTTCATGCAGGTCGACTTCCCGCTCGACGACGGGCGCCGCGATGTCGGCGAGGAGAACGGCATGACGTGCTCGCAGTGCCACATCCGCAACTTCGGCATGCACGACTACTCCGATCCGGCGAATACAGATCCGAGCAAAGGCGCTCCGAAGACGCGCAACAAGAAGATCGCGACGCTGAACTTCCAGATCATCCCGTCGACGCACTGGGAGGAGTTCACGCTCGAGTTCCTGAAGCACCAGGAGTGCCGCGCGAAGGAGAACTACGCGAAGTTCCTCCCGGAGCTGAAGGTCAAGCTCGGCTGTCCGCTCGCCGCCGAGGCCGCGAGCAAGTGACGCTGCGATGAGCGACAAGCTGCCCCCCGACGA
>JAEYYV010000192.1 GCA_023428295.1 Pseudomonadota bacterium | reverse complement strand
GTGTCCATCTGCGACGCGACACCGACGGCGGCGACCCCGAGCGTCCACTTCGATGACTGCCCGCCCGTCAGATCCATCTCGAAGCGTGCGCCGAGACCGCCCCGCCCTTCGGTCTGGATCATGCCTGCCACGGAGAACCATCGCCCCGTCCCGCGGCGCTTCTGCGGCAACGGCACCGTATCGACAAGGCCGGGCGCACCCGACGCCTCGCGCGTCGCGCCGGTTCGGGGGCCCCGATGGGCGCTGCCTCGCTCGTCGAGCTCGTCACGCTCGTCGGGCGGGCTCGTCCAATCATCCGCGGCCCAGCTCGCGACGAGCACGCCCGCGCTCTGTGCGTCGGGGACCTCGCGCTCGTGAATGCGTCCGTCGGGGCGCTGCGCGATCAAGTACAAGCTGCCGCTCTCGGTCTCGACCACGCGCAGCTCGATGGTGCCGCTACAGCGAGGCTCTGCTTCGAGCCAGCTCTCGATCACGAGGCGAACGTCATTGGGGGCGCGAACGAACACGACCTCGCAGTCACGTCGTTCCGCCTTGGCGTCGCGCGAGAAGGCGAGCAGGCCGAGGGCGATAGCAAGCGATAGAGCGGTGCGCATGGTGCTCCTGAAACGGACTGCCGGGGTGGTACCCGGACCGCGGGCTTTCATCGCACGAACGTCACTTTGCGAGGCGGTTTTTCGAGCCCCCCCGCTCTCGCTCTGTGCGCTTCGCGAACACTCCGTTAAGTCGAACGAGCGCGGTGGTTTTCCCGAGTCCGTCGTCCTCGCGGAAGCGCACCGCGAGCTCGATCGATCCCCACGCGAGCGCTTGGTAGCGGACGCCGAGCCCGCCCATCCACTTCATCCGGACGTCATCAAGCTCCATCTGGGGGACCCACGCGACGTCGGCGAGCAGCGTGCTGCGCGGGTACACGCTGGGGGTCCACTCGAGGCCCGCGATCGGCCGGAGCGTCGGGTCGAGATGCGCATCGCGCGCGCCGTACGCGGCCTCGGTCGCTTGCACGCCGGCATGGAGGCGAACCGGTCCCATCGATCGACTCGCGACCAGATACGCGTCCGTCGCTCGCGCGCGACCGAACGCGTGCCCGTGCGTCGCGAACGTGTTGCGCAGTCCGAGTGCGAGCGCCGGCATTCCGCGAAACCACGCGTCCTGGCGGGCGCCCATGCGAAACGCAGCGCGTCCCATCCAGAGCGGCGCAGCGTCACCATCGGCCGTATCGCAGATCGTGCAGCCGCGAAGATCCGTATCGAGGCCGACGTCGATGCTCGCGATCCCGCCGAGCCCGATGCCGATGTCGAACATGCCCGCGCTTTGGTTCTCCGCACCGAACGTTCCGCCGACGGTGCCGACCACCGCACCCGACGCCGGGAGCCACGCGGTCGGCGCCGTGAGTACGCGACCCATGACCGGATCGGCGCCGGCGCCGCGCGCAGATCCGACGAGAATCGCGAGAGCGAGTATGAGCGCTGTGCGCATGAGGGAGCCGTGGCGAGGGGAGCTACTTCAAGCTGTCGACGGCGCGGCGAAGCGCCCACGAGGTGAACGTGACCTGTCCGAAGATCTGCGCGTCGAGCAGGTTCGCGGACGCGATGTCCGGAACGCGGACACCCGCTTCGAGGTTCATGAAGTCCGCGACGCCGTAGCGGACACCCCACGACAGCGTCGGACGCAGCTTGATCTTGTCCGCGTTGTTCTCGCACTTGTAGCAGAACTCCGGCGCCCACCCGAGATCCACGAGGATCTGCGAGCGCGGCAGCGGCCGAACCTCGAGTCCGCCAAACGCGCGCACCTGATTGCCGAGGGGGCCGTCGTGAAACAAGAACTCGTCGACCTCTTCGTTGCGCGTCGAGATTCGACCGCGAACGGACGCATCCCAGAACGCACCGCCGACGTGAAACGCGATGTTCTTGCTGAGATGCTTGCTCGCGACGAGCGTGAGCTCCGCGATGCGCGTCGAGTAGTTGTCGTGGTTGCGCTCGAATGACTTGCGGAAGCCGAGCGTGACGCCGGGCTGTCCCTGGAACAAGCGGTTCTCCGACACGCCGAGGCGAAACGACGCGAGCACGTACGGCTGGATGCGCTCGATCGTCTTGTCGTCATCTCCATCGCGCTCGCGCACGCTGTCCACCGTCGCGACGCCGAACTCGGCGACGTCACCGAGACCCACGCGCGTGTCGTTGGTGACACCGCCGCCGGTGTCGAGCGACGTGCGCGAGTACAAGACCGCCGCTGGCAGGAGCCAGCCGGTCTGCGTCGTGAGCACCTCGGGCATGTTGATCGGTCCGCGCGGCAGCGCCTTGCGCTTGGGCAGCTCGGGCGTCGTCGCATACGGATCCACCGTCGGAACGTCTGGCTCGATCTCGCCGCCGGTGATCGGCGGATCGACCGGCACACCCTCGTCCGGGCGCGGCGTGACGGGCGTGCCGTCGGTGCCGTCGGTGCCGATCGTGTTGCCCGTGTCCGGCGGCGGCGGTGGTGACGGCGTCGGTTGTGCGTGCGCCGTCGCGGCGGCAAACAGCACCGTCGTCAGGATCGCTCCTCGTGTCTTCTTCATCGCTGGTTCTCCGTGCGCCGGTCAAAACCGGCGCGGTGTTATTGATGAGAGTTCAAAACGTTGAATGGTTAGCGACTAGCAACGGCCCCGAGTCATGGGGCGGCGCTCGCGAGGGCGCCGGCCAAGCGTTGACAGGGGAAGGTGCGGGCTCGGTATTGAGCCGCGAAAGACATGACCCCGTGGCCTGCTGCACGGGCACTTCGGAGTGCCGACGCGCTGGAGAATCGCGGAAGGCAACACTCGGGTCACCGTCACGGCGAGCAGTCGCCAAGGTGGTTGCGTGCTGCTGCGGCAGACGGTGCGTACACGATGGCACGCGAAGCTGCGCGAGCTGCGACTCGAGCTGCGGCGGCGCATGCACGATCCCATCCCGGAACAGGGGTAGTTCTTGCGGACGGTGCTGATGGGCTACTTCCGTTACTACGGAGTACCTGGGAACCTCCCGAGCATTGCCACGTTCCGAAATTATGTCGCACGGCTCTGGCGATGGACCCTTCGTCGTCGGAGCCAGCGACACCGAATGCCGTGGCAGCGATTTCGGCGCTACGAGGAGCGTTGGCTCCCGCTCGCCCGCGTCTGCCATCCCTGGCCCATCGAGCGCTTCGGCGTCAGCACCCAAGGCAGGAGCCGGATGCGGTAATGCCGCTCGTCCGGATCTGTGGAGGGGGTTGTGAGCGATCACGATTCCTACTCCGACTCGGTCACGCATGTGCGCCCGCACTAGTCACAGAACGCCCCGGTGGCGCGGCAGGCCAGCGCGCCCCACGGCACGAACACCTCGGCACCGAGCCGGATGTCCCAATGAACGACATCGTCGAGACCGGAGGTCACGCGCGACCGCGCGACTTCCATCTGATATCCGATGCTGCCGTCGATGATCACCGACGGGAACAGCGCCCACCGCACGCCCAACCGTCCGAGCAAGCCGTAGCTGATCGTCGGATCGTCCTGGGTTCCGCGCATCCACCGGAACTGCGGCGCGAGCGCGATCTCGCCGACGATCGACGTCTCCTTCGACGTCCGGATCTCGTAGCCCGCCGTCGGCAGCCACATCGTCCGCTGCACCTTGTTGCTCTCGATCGCGCCGGACAGCTGCACCTGCGCGCTCGACACGCGTGTTCCGCCGTGCAGCGTGAGCCAATCGACTTGATCGATGTGCAGGCGACCGACGAGATAGAGATCGCTCACGCGCTCCTCGACGTTCACGCCGTCGTACGTCTCGACGCGCGGAACGCCGAGGCGGAACGCGACGCCGAACGCGGGGACTGCGTTGAAGTCCGGAATCGGCAGCTTGATCTGCACGCCCACACCCGGCAGCGGAGCGTTCACGCCGCTGATGCTGATCGCTGCCGAGTGGCGATACTCGAGCTGTGCGATGTCACCGAAGCCGACCGCGGCGACACCAGCCGACGTGAGCAGACCGGTCTCTTGCAGGAGCGAGCCATCGGCCGAGAGCGAGAGCATGTACGCGCCGATGACGTCGGTCGTCGGCATCGAGAACAAGCGCGACGAGCGAAACGGACCCTTGAACACCGTGCGCAGCGACGCGTCCTTGCGGCGCGGCGGACCCGAGCGCCGCTCCTCGTCGGTCTTCGCGGGCTGCTCGTCTGGCTCTGGCTGCGCTGGCGCGTCGTCGGCGTGCGCGGTCGCTGTTGCCGCAGCGAGCAGCGCGATGACCAGTGGTCGGACCATGCAATGGTTGTTGTGCGCGTTGTCCGGGTGAAGTGGCCACGGCGGTGCCGTGAGATCCGCGTGATCGCCAATCGCTGCCGCATCGATCCCGCCGAACCGCCGGCACATGCTGGCTGGCTCCGGTAGGGTCGGTTCGTGGTCGACCCGGCAACGTCCAGCCGCAAGCTGATCGCGCAAGCCGCGCGACGGCGGCGATGGGGACCGCTCGCGAGCGACGAGGAATCGCGCGCGGGCCTCCAGTCCCGACTCAACCAGTACGCGAAGACGATGTTCTGGTCGTATATCGCGCTGCTCGCGTTTCTATGGCTCGCATATCGATTTGTCCTCGGTGATCACAAGCCGCGGCTCACGTCGTACGTGTTCGGTGGCTCCGCGATCATGCTCGGTGTGATGGCGTTTCTCTGGCGCAGCGTGCTCGCCAGGAACAACCGCCTGAGCTTCGATTGGCTGTATCGCATCGACCTCGTCTTCGCGATCGCGATCGGCACGACGTTCGGCGTGTCGGCCGCGATGCAGTCGGAGCTCCAGCTCGCGAGCTTCACGTCCCTGCTCTTCACGAGCTTCACGATCTTCACGCGCGCGCTGCTCGTGCCGTCGAGCGCGCGGCGAACCACGGTGACCTCGATCGTGTCGTTCGCGCCCGTCGTCGGCGGTGGCGCGTACACCGCGCTCACCACGAACATCGAGGTTCCTCCCGCGATGTTCATCGGCGGCGGCATGACGTTCGCCGCGATCGCGGTGCTCATCGCGGCGAACGGATCCGGAATCATCTATGGCTTGCGTAACGAGGTGCGCGAGGCCATGCAGCTCGGCAGCTACAAGCTCGGAGCGAAGATCGGATCTGGCGGCATCGGCGACGTGTACCTCGCGCAGCACGCGCTGTTGCGACGCCCGACGGCGGTGAAGCTGCTCAAGCCCGAGCGCGTAGGCCGGGAGAACCTCGTGCGCTTCGAGCGCGAGGTGCAGCAGACGAGTCGGCTCACGCATCCAAACACCGTCACCATCTTCGACTACGGTCCGTCGGCGGAGGGGCACTTCTACTACGCGATGGAGTACCTCGACGGGATCAACCTCGATCACCTCGTGAAGAAGTACGGCAAGCAGCCGTCGGGGCGCGTCGTGCACATCCTCGAGCAGGTGTGTGGCGCGCTCCAAGAAGCACACGGCCACGGCCTCATCCATCGTGATATCAAGCCGGCGAACATCATCCTCTGCCAACGCGGCGGGCTTCCCGACGTAGCGAAGGTCGTCGACTTCGGTCTCGTCAAAGAGATCGCGCGCGACGATGGCGACGCGACGCATGCGCAGACCGTGCTCGGCACGCCGGCGTACCTCGCGCCGGAGATGGTGGATCCGAGCGCGCCGACGACGCCCGCGGTGGATCTCTACGCGCTCGGCTGCGTCGGCTACGAGCTGCTCACGGGCCGCCGCGTGTTCGAGGCGAAGGGCTCGATCGAGCTGATGATCGCGCACGCGACCAAGACGCCCGCACGGCCGATGGATGTCGCCGACATTCTCATCTCCAACGAGCTCGAAGCCGTGATCATGCAGTGCCTCGAGAAGTCACCGTCGGCGCGTCCGGCGTCCGCGGCGGTGCTCCTCGAGATGCTCGAAGCGTTGCCGCGCACCCTCGACTGGACACCCGGCGACGCGGAGAAGTTCTGGCGCGAGTTCCGTGCGAACCAGGTCGCGACGCCTCGCTCGGATACGCCCACGGAGACCGTCACCGTCGAGCTGGGGCGTCACCGCCTGGGCGAATCCTGACGTGACGCGCGCGTGAACTGCGCGTGATCGATCTACCGGTTCGCTCAGCGCAGACGTACATCGTCTCCATCGGGTGCTCTCCATGTCTCGACGTAAGACGATCCTGCTCGAGCTCGCCGTGTGGACCGCGCTCGTCGGAGCGGCCATCGCGGGTCTCGTCCTTCTACCCGGAATGGTCGTGGGCCTCATCATCGGTGGCTTCACGATGATCGCGGTGCTCTACGACTCTGCGACGTTCGACGCATCGCGGCCGCACGGCGTGATCGTCGGCGAGATCGATCAGGACTTCGGATCGACGACGCAGAAGCTCGACGTGACCTGGAAGCTCGGGCCGCGCGAGCGTGGCTAGCGGCGATCGGGACCCGAGGTCACGGGACTCGCGAGGTAATAGCCGCGGCCCGGAGCGACCGCGAGGATGCCGTCCGCGCCGACCTCGCCGAGCTGGCTGCGCAGGCGACGCACGACCTGCCGAACGTTCTCCTCGTTCGCGTACTTCGATTGAAACGGCAGGTCGCGTGCGAGCTGCTTGGTCGCGACGCACCCCTTCACCGCCGACGGCGAGCTCGCTTCTTCGACGGCGCGTGCGCACAGCGTGCGGAGCAGCTGGAACTCGAGCGACGAGAGTCCGGTCTCCGTCCACGACTCCGTGCCGGTGTCGCGCGTGAGTAGCGAACCGCCCGTCGTTGGATCGCTCGCGCCGACGACGCACAGATCCTTGCCGCCGTACGACGCGAGGAAGCGGACGAGCCCACCCGCGATGCTGCCGGTCGCCATCGATGGCGCGACGATCGGCTCGTGCGCGACCTCCGCGAGGAACCAGAACGCGACATCGCCGATCTTCAGCACGCTGCGCGCGGGGAGCGGCACACGTCCATTCACGCGGTTGCCGTCGACAAATGTCCCGTTGCGGCTCCCGAGGTCGCGCACCGTCCAACCTGCCTCACCCCGCTCGATCCGCGCGTGCTCGCGTGACACCGACGCGGCGAGAACGACCAGCTCGCCCTCTTGGTTGCGTCCTGCGACCACCCGCGCCGATAGCGCGTGCGGAATGCCGAAACCGTCGACGACCCACGCTTCCGATTCGGTTCCCTCGACGTTCGAACGCACGTGATCCGGGATCAAGCCGTCACACGGTGGAACGTCGAGCGCGCACGTTCGACATAGCGAGCCCACCTCCGTCGCCGCGCCACAGCAGAGACATCCCATCGGCGCGATCGAACCACCCTGCGTGCCGACGATCAAGGGGGCGCGTGAATCGAAGTAACGGTGGCCTTGGGAGGCTCCGCGGGAATGTCGTCGCCGTAGCCGTGCCGTCGCGCGACGATTCCGAGGTGAATGCCGAGCGCGCCGATCACGAGCGTGCACACGGAGTACGCTGCGAGCGCAAACGGCGAGAGGATGCGGAAGCCGTCGAACCCGAACGTCGTCACGTTCAGGATCTGGATCGTCGCGAGGATCGGAACCACGCCCAGGGCGATCAGCGAGACCACGGCGATCCGTCGCGGCGTGGGGAGCCGGACAGCGCGCAGCACGATCACGAGCAAGAGGCTCATCAGCGTGGGGACGAAGCCGTGGCTGAGGGCATAGCTCTGCCCGGCGTTGTGGATCGACGTCATGCCCGCGAACACCACGCACGCACCCGCGACGAGCCCCACCAAAACGAGCTCGATCGCGACGAGGATATGCCGCGAGCGGATCGGCTCGGTCTGGTGACGAAGGGCGACGAAGTCCTGCGCTGTCCAGATCACGCCGCCCGCGAACGCGAGGAGCAGCAACGGCCACCCGAACAGTGCGACCGCGGGCTCGTACAACATCAACGCGACGAGCACCCACAGAACGATCAGCGACCACCGAACGATCGGCCGATCCGGATCCATGCGCCCATGGTAGCGCGTCTAGAAGAAGACGCTGAGGTGCATATTGAAGCGATTGGCCACACCGGCCGACATGCCCTTGTAGGTGGTCTTCCAGTACAGGTACTCGAGGCCGAGCTGCAGTGACTGCTTGGGCTTGTAGCGGACCACCCCATAGACGGTCCCGTTGGCCCGGCGATCGCCCATCTCGATGTCCTCATCGCGTACGAAGTCTCCGCTGCTCCCCACGGCGAGCATGTGCCTCCTCGTGGGAACTATCGCGAGCTCGAGCCAGCCACCCATCGAGCGGATCGTCCGGCCCGTGAGCGGGTTCACGCCTTGGCCGATGCCGCCGCCGATGTCCGTCGTGTTGGATCCGCCGTAGATCTCGGCGATCCACACCATCGTCGGCCCCGCGGGCAGGAAGATGTGCGCACCGATCGATCGCGCGGGATAGCGCGTGCCGTCCGCGAGCTCGTCCTTCGCGAGGTGTCCCCACACGCCGACGCGCATCGGCGCCTCCCCCCGCATGCGCGCGCGAAACTCGATGAGGCCCTGCAGCGACGGAGTGCCGGCGCTGACGCCATCGAGCTGACCATCGGCATCCATGTCGCGTTGATCGAGCGTGCCCGTCGCCGCGGCAGCGACGGCGATGCGCAGCTTGTCGCTCGGCAAGACGCTCAGGCGTAGCTGTGGCCGCCGATCTCCGGTGTTGCCCGCGAACAAGAGCTGCGTGTCGTTCTGCGCGGACGGAAACAGCGGCGACACGAGGTCCCACGTTTGGCCAGCGAGGATCTCGACCTTCTTCTCGAACGACAGCTGCGCGTACGCGTGGCGCAGGCGCAGCGTGCCGATGCCCGCGCCTCCGCCGAAATCGATCTCGAGCTTGCCCTCGCCTCTCACGTCGCCATCGTCGTCGATGTTCCACTCGTCGATCGACAGCCCGAATCGCGACATGCGCGGCGTCATCGTGAGCTCCCCATCGAACGCGCCGTTGGAGGGCTCTGGCATCACGTAGAGCGGCTGATAGATGTCGGACATGCGCGAGTCATCTGCGAGCACGTCGAGCCGCGCGAACCCGTAGATCGAGAGCGGTGGAGACTCGTCCTCGGCGTGAGCGATGGTGGGCACGAGCGCGAGCGCTGCGGCGAAAAAGACAGGACGCATGACGCGCTAGACGCGCGGGGCCGCCATTCGATCGATTTTCGCCAAGCTTTTCAGATCGACGGTGTTGTCCGCGCGTTCACGGAAGGCACCAGCTTCCTTCCGGAGGATCCGATGCGTCTTCTCTCGACACTCGGGCCTGCGTTGGCGGCGTTCGTGGCGCTCTCGTGCCGCGCGCAGCCGTCGACCTCGCCTTCACTCTCTAGTGGCCCGGCGGTCCTCGTCGCCGTCGACGCACAGACCGACCTCCAGCGCCAGCTCGCGTCGATGACGCCGGTGGCAGCGGCGGACCCGACCGTGGCCTCGAAGCGTCTCGACACAGCACTCGACGCGTTTCACGGTCGTGCGAAGACGCGGCGTGGCTTCATCGCGGTGGACAAGCCGCTCTACACGCCGGGCGAGACGATCTGGTTTCGCGCGTTCGATCTCGCGAGCGCGACGCTGGAAGGCACGAAGCGAGACATCGTCACGTTCAGGCTCGTCAGCCCGCGTGGCTCGACGGTCGCCGAGAAGCGCGTGCTCGTCGATGCCGGCATGTCGGCAGGCGAGCTCGATCTCGCGAGCGAGCTGCCCGGCGGCGAGTACACGCTCGTGGCCCAGAACGACAGCGGCGTGATGAAGACGTCGCGCAAGGTGATCGTCAGCTCGTATCAGCCGCCCCGGATCAAGAAGAAGCTCGAGTTCCTGCGCAAGGCATACGGTCCGGGCGACACCGTGACCGCCACCGTCGAGCTCCATCGCGCGACCGGCGAGGCGATGAGCGCGAAGGCGGTCACGGGCCTCGCCACCCTCGACGGCACGGACCTCGTTCGCGTGCCGATCATCACCGATGCAGCGGGCAACGCGGTCGTTCAGTTCACGCTGCCACCGGCGATCACCAAGGGCGACGGGCTCCTCACGATCCTCGTCGAGGACGGCGGCGTCACCGAGTCGGTGCAGAAGCGAATCCCGATCACGCTCGCGGACATCTCGCTCGTCGCGTATCCGGAGGGCGGCGACCTCGTTGCGAGGCTGCCGTCGCGCGTGTACTTCGCGGCGAAGAACGCGATGAACAAGCCCGCGGATATCGACGCGAAGGTCACCGACGATCGCGGGACCACCGTCGCGCTCCTCAGCAGCTATCACGACGGCATGGGCCGCTTCGAGCTCGTGCCCGATCCCGCGCGCTCGTACAAGATCGAGATCACGCGTCCGAGCGGCATCGCGAAGACGTATCCGCTCCCCGCCGCGAAGAGCCAGGGATGCTCGCTGCAGTCGCTGGACGACTACGGATCGAGGCGCGCGGATGTTCGCGTCGCGGTGTGGTGCACGCGCGATCAGGATGTCGTCGCGACGGCCGTGCTGCGCGACAAGCGAATCGCGACGCGAACGGTGCGCATCACGGCGAGCAAACCGAGCGTGATCGCGTTTCCGATGCCCGCCGGTGCACAGGGCGCCGTGCGGGTGACGCTGTTCGACGATCTCCTCGCGGCGCAGGCCGAGCGCCTCGTCTATGTCAACCGTGGCGCGGATCTGAAGATCGACATCAAGCCGGATAAGCCGACGTACACGCCGCGCGATCGCGTGACCCTGTCGCTCGAAGCGACGCTCCCCGATGGCTCGCCGGCGGCGTACGCAGATGTCGCCCTGTCCGTCGTCGACGACACGGTGCTCTCGTTCGCCGACGACAAGCAAGCGACGCTGCTCGCGCGCCTGTACCTCGAGGCCGAGATGCCCGGGCAAACGATCGAGGAGCCGAACTTCTACTTCGGCGCCGATCCCAAGGCGCCCGCCGCGATCGATCTCGTCCTCGGCACGCAGGGCTGGCGCCGGTTCGAGTGGACGCCGGTGTTGTCGGCGCCGCCCGCGAAGCCGATCGACGAGACCTGGGCGTACACGGGAGACCTCTTGGCCCCGAAGAAGAAGCCGGCGCTGCGCGTGAAAGGCGGCAAGCACGAGGACGCTGCGGCGCCCGCAGCCCGCGAGGAAGAGGACGTCGATGGCGTCGAGGCCGAGCCCGAGGACGAGGCCAACGGCGTGGTCGCGCGCAAAGCGAACAACGCCGACATGGCAGCCAAGAAGAAGCCCGATCACGCCGATGACATCGACGAAGACGATGAAGCACCGATGCGGCGACATGCGATGGCCGAGCCCGCTGCCATGGGTGACGCGGCGATGGACTGGGAGGACGAGATCGTGGTGGCGGCACGCGCGCCACGCGATGCGTTCGACAACCGCGGCTTCGACGTCGGCGCCGAGGCGGCGGGTCACCGCGTCCAGATCCGCGAGCGGCAGGTCCAGGACCGCGCCGGCGATCCGTACGGGAACCTCGCCCAGGCGCGCACGTTCCCGGTGCCGAGCTACACCGAGGGCTACCAGGGTCCGCGCACCGATTTCCGCGAGACGCTGTACTGGGCGCCGCGCATCGTGATGGATGCACGAGGCAACGCCCGCGTGACGTTCTCGCTCTCCGACGAGGTCACGTCGTTCAAGGCGATCGCCGAGGGCGTGGGCCTGGGGCGACTCGGTCGCGGCGAGGCACTCGTGCAGTCGAAGAAGCCGGTGTCGCTCGCGGTGAAGCTCCCGCTCGAGGTCGGCGCGGGCGATCACATTCGCCTGCCCGTGACGATCGCGAACGAGACGGATCGCCCGTACGAAGCGAGCCTCACCTCGATGTTCGGCAAGGCGTTCAAGGTCACCGGCGGAGCGCTGCCACAGACGATCTCGCTCGCTCCGAACGAGCGCCGCTCCACGTTCTACGAGCTCGACGTGGTGGGCGACGGCAAGGTCGACGACGATGGCAAGATCGCGTTCGGCGTCGAAGCCGCGCATCACAGAGATGACGTCGAGAAGACGATCGTCGTCGCTCCGATCGGTTTTCCCCAGCAGGTCTCGCTGTCCGGAACACTCGCGGCTGGCGCGCCCGTGCGGCGAGAGGTGGTCATCAGCGATGTGATGCCGGGGACGATGAACGGCATGGTCACGCTCTATCCGTCGCCACTCGCGACGATGGTCGAGGGAACCGAGGCGATGATCGCCGAGCCCGGCGGCTGCTTCGAGCAAGCGTCGAGCACGAACTATCCCAACATCATGATCCTCGGCTACCTCGAGGAGAACAAAGCTGCCTCGCCGAAGATCGCGGAGAAGGCGAACAAGGCGCTCGATCGCGGCTACAAGCTCCTCACGGGCTACGAGACCAAGACGAAGGGCTACGAGTGGTTCGGTGGAGATCCGGGGCACGAAGCGCTGAGCGCGTATGGCCTCATGGAGTTCGTCGACATGAAGAAGGTGTACGGCGACGTCGACACCGCGATGATCAAGCGCACGCGCGAGTGGCTGCGCGCTCGGCGCGACGGCACCGGCGGCTTCAAACGCAACGAGCGCGCGCTCGACTCGTTCGGCGCGGCGAGCCCCGAGGTGACCGACGGCTACATCACGTACGCCCTGACCGAGGCGGGCGAGAAGGATCTCGGCATGGAGCTCGCGCGCCAAGCCATGGTCGCGACGACCACCAAGGATCCGTACTTGATGGCGATGGCCACGAAGTCGCTCGTCAACGCGCAGCCGAAAGCGCCGACGACGGTCGCCGCCGTGAAGCGCCTCGCCGCGATGCAGTCGTCCGATGGCTCGTTCAAGGGCGCCGTGCAATCGATCACGATGTCCGGCGGCGAGTCGCTCGACATCGAGTCCACCGCGATCGCGACGATGGCGATGATGACGCACAGCCGCGACTACCTGGTGCAAGCGCGCAAGGCCGTCGAGTGGTTGAACGCGAATCGCAGTGGCGCGGGCGCGTTTGGCTCGACGCAGTCCACGGTGCTCGCGCTCAAAGCGCTCACGCAGTACGCGAGGGAATCGCGCGTGACCGAAGCCTCGGGCACGGTGATCCTGCGCGTCGACGGCAAGGTCGTCTCGCGCGTCTCGTACGAGAAGGGACACCAGGGTGCGATCGAGCTGCCGATCGGCGAGCACCTCCATCCCGGTAAGAACGTCATCGAGATCATGCTCGAGTCCAAGGAGCCACTGCCCTACTCCGGGCGCGTCACGTGGGGCAGTCGCATTCCAGCGACGGATCCAGCGACAAAGGTCGCGATCGACACGACGCTCACACGCTCGACCGCGAAGCTCGGTGAAGGCGTTCGCATGGACGTTCGCGTGACCAACAAGACGAGCGTCGGTATCCCGATGACGCTCGCGCGCGTGGGCCTGCCGGGCGGTCTCACGTTCCAGACCTGGCAGCTCCAGGAGCTGCGCGACAAGAGCATCATCGACTTCTACGAGACACGCCCGCGCGAGGTGATCCTCTACTTCCGCTCGCTCGCACCGAACGCGATCAAGGACGTGCCGATCGAGCTGCTCGCGAGTGTGCCTGGCGCGTTCACGGCGCCGGCCTCGCGCGCGTATCTCTACTACACGAACGAGCACCGAACCTGGGCCGCTCAGTCGACGATCAAGGTCGTCCCGTGAGGTGCCGATAAATTCAGACTCCGGGATCGTCGTGGCGGCCGGCAGGTTCTGCGCTGGGAAACGTAATGGATAGGGGCTGGCGGCAGGTGTCATCGACCCCGCCGCCACGCTCGCTTGTATGGAGCGCGCGAAAACGTCGACACCGGAGCCTCCGTCGCACACCCGCCCTGGGGACTGTGGCGCGGATTACCAATCCGTCCCGCCTTGCGCATCGTCCGAGATCGGGGGAGCGTGGAGGTGATGTTGCTCGCGCGCGGATCGGTCACCGATCGACCCTGGGGGCAAACCCTCGGCGCGTTAGGGACAAAACACCTGACCGGACAGCTCACCGTTGTCTCGGACGACAAGGAGTACGCGATCACGTTCGATAACGGCGCGATCACCGCAGCGTCGTCACCCGCGGTCGCGGACGCAGCGGTTCGCATCGCGCTCACGAACCACCTGATCTCCAAGATGCAGGTCAACGACCTCACACGACGCATCGCGGCGGCACCGGATCGCGACGACCTCGACGTGATCGCGGAGGTGACCAAGCTCTCGCAGGAGCACGTCGACAAGCTGCGCCGCAAGGTGATCGCGCAGCGCGCCGCACGCACGTTCTCGCTCGAGACCGGCGAGTTCACGGTCACCGACGAGATCACCCTCCCCGTCGTGCCCGATGTGATCGGCATCGACGTGCGCGCGGTGATCTATCTCGGCGCGCGTCTCAACGTGACGGCGCCGGCGATGACCGAGGCCCTGCGCGTGTTCGGCGACGCATATGTCCTGAAGAGGGAAGCCGAGCCCACGCTCTCGCTCTTCGAGTTCTCGGATCCCGTCGAGATGACGATCCTCGCAGAGCTCCGCGCGGGGACGAGCTTGCCCGAGCTCGAGGCGGCGCATCGCGACATCGATCCGCGCACGGCAGAGGCGATGATCTACGCGCTCATGTCCGTCGGTGCGTGTGAGATGCAGGCCGCGCCCGTGATCCCGCGCGCGGGCACCGCGACGATCATGCAGCAGCCCGCGCTCAGGCGACCGACGGCGCCGCCCGCTGCCGCACGCACGGTGAGCCGCGACTCGGCGAGCTCGTTCGGTCCCTACGTCGCGCGCACGCAATCGATCCAGCCCGCCCCCGCCGTCGGTCGCACACCGACGCCCGCGCATGCGATTCGTCGCGAGTTCGACGACGGAAGCGCCACCCCCGCCGCGATGCGCGCGAGCCGTGGCCACACCGATGCACCTCCGTCGCGCTCGTCATCCCCATCGATCGCGGTGGGAACCAAGACGGGCACGACCCCGCCCGCGATCGCGGCCGGAACGCAGAGCCGTCAGGCGCCACGGCTCGGAACGAGCTCTCCGACGCTCGGTCCGCAGCTCGGCCGCGCGTCGACGGCCAATCCCGTGATCTCGCGGACCGACAGCGGCGAGCCGCTCGATCCTGTGACGGGACGCATTCCGACCGTCGGGCGCGCACCGACGCCAGGTCCCGTCATGGGCCGTGCGCCGACGAACCCGTCCGTCTCGCGCACGACGACGCTGCGCAAGACCAAGGCGCTGATCGCCGCGCGTTCGATCCTCGTCGAGCAAGGCGCGGATCACTTCGCGCTGCTCGGTGTTCCGTTCGACGCGCCGCTCGACGTAGTGCGCACGACGTACCTGAACCTCAGCCGCCAGCTCCATCCCGACAAGCTCGCCGAGCTCGGCGTCGACGATACCGGAGGCATCGCGAGCCGGCTTTTCGCGCAGATGGGCCAGGCGTTCGCGGTGCTCACCGATCAGAACCGGCGCAGCGAGTACATGCTGAGTCTCCTGCGCCCCGACGTCGCATTGCCACCAGCTGCACCTCCACCTCCGGCCGCACGAACCAAGACGTCCGAAGAGGTCGTGAGCGAAGCCGCCGAGGCGTTCAAGCGGGGCGAGAGTGCGCTCCGCCGTGACGAGCCGATCGAAGCGTGCCTCGCCTTCGCGAAGGCAGTCGAGCTCCAGCCGAACAACATCGACTACGCGGGCCTCCTCGGCTGGGCGCAGTTCTGCGCGGCGACCGACAAGGCTGCCGCCGCGGTGAAGACGCGCCAGGCGCTCGACAAGATGATCAACAAGTCCGACAAGCTCGCGCTGCGCGGACGGTTTCTCCTCGGACGTGTCGAACGCATGCTCGGCAACGATCAGAAGGCCAAGTATCACTTCGAGCTCGTCCTCTACGATCAGCCGAACAACGCCGAAGCGCAGGCCGAGATCCGCGCGATCGATCTGCGCGCGCGCACGAAACGCTAGCAGGTTGCTGAGAAACCCTGTTAGCGGAGGAGTCTAGTCCCCCGTGGGACGAGGTGTGCGGCTGAGTTCGGCGCCTACGCCCCGGTCCGCCCGTCGGTTCTAGGTTGCGGTCGGTAGCAGCCGGCAGATGCGAAGCAGGTTG
>JAEYYV010000143.1 GCA_023428295.1 Pseudomonadota bacterium | reverse complement strand
CGCCCCCACCTACCCCCCACCGCGTGGTGCACGACCCCGTTGCGCTTGCACCAGTCCTCGGTGATCGCGGCGGCCTTGGGCAGGTGCTTGTGCGGGATCTTGGGGAACAGGTGGTGCTCGGCTTGGTAGTCGAGACCGATGAAGAAGAACGAGAGGAGCTTGGGCATCTCGAGGTTGCGCGTGGTCTCCAGCTGGTGGAGCCAGTCGTTGTTCTGCTCCGCCATGATCGGCAGACCGATGTGCGCGGGCGAGAACACGAGCGCGAGGCACACGCCGACGCCGGCCCAGATCGCGGAGTACACGAGGAACGCGGCGAGCGGCCCGAAGATCAGCGACGGAACGAGCAGCCACGCCGAGTAGTGGACGGTCAGTGCAGCGACCTCGATCCACCACTCCTTCTTGAAGCCGTGCTTCTTGGGATACTCGAACAGATGGATCAGCGAGCTGCGGCGCATGCCGAGCGCGAGCAGCGTCGACATCGGCCAGAACGCCCACGCTTGGAAGTTGCGCTGGAACCAACGCAGGCGCGGCGTCGAGCGCTCGTGATCACCTTTGGACGAGACGAACGGCCACGGGCGAACATCGGGGTCGACGCCCTCGACGTTTGGATGACCGTGGTGCATGCGATCGTGCTTCTCGCGCCAGTACATGGCCGAGAGCCCCGAGAACATCGGGAACGCCAGATACGTCACCACCGCGTTGCGGAACGGCGACTTCGAGAAGCTGCGGTGGCTGCCTTCGTGACCGACCATCGCCGCCGACGTGGCGAAGATCGATGCGATGGGGACGAGGAAGAGCGCCGCGTACCAGCCTTCGAGGGCAATCCCCATCAGACAGGCCGCTACGACACTCAGGAGGAACAGAAGCTTCCCCCAGCTACGAAGCTCGACGGGTTCGAAGACACCAGCCGCGCGAAGCTCCGCGCGCAGGGTCCCCAACTCTGGTACTCGCTGCATTTTCTCGGGAATACAATGGTTCACGTCAGCAGTGCGACCTTTGATTGTCATGAAATGAACACCACTTCGCGGCGCTGGTTCGACCAACTCTGACAAACCTGAACATCCCACACAGGTGTACGTACCCGCAGCCGCGTGGTTCGTTCTAGCGAGCGCAGCTCACACGCCGGAGCTACCGGGGCTCGCGATCCAACGTGCAGTCTCGTCGACGGAGACCATGGCCGCGAAGCGAGGTTCCTGCGGAGCATCCTCGCGGCGCATCGCCTGTGGTTCGGCGATCGCGAGGGACGGCAAGCTCTTCCGCATCGCGCGTCGCCAAGCTCGACCACGAGAACGAGGAGACGGCGGGACCGGAGTGGTTGTAGGACCCGCCACACGCGCTTCACTGACAGTGCGCACCTCGGTGTCGCGTTTTCGCGCACGGGTGAGCGCTACCGCACGCCTGCTTTCGTGGAAGGTTCCAGTATTCGCGGTGGAAGGGCTCGACGAGCTGGCACGTATGTCGCGTAGGTTCGATCGACATGGTCGCTTCGACAGGATCGGAAGGGTTGGACGCTGTCCTGCGCGGTGGCCTTCCGCGACATCGCATCTACCTGCTGCAGGGAGACCCGGGCGTAGGCAAGACCACGCTCGGGATGCAGTTTCTCCGCACGGGAATCGCCGCGGGCGAGCGGTGCATGTACATCGCGCTGTCCGAGACCCGAGACGAGATCGAGAACGTGATGAGCTCGCACGGCTGGACCATGGACGGCATCGACGTGCTCGAGCTCTCGGCGCTCGAGCAGAGTGCGGGCATCGCGAACGACACGTCGCTGTTCGAGACAAACGACGCGGATCTTCACGAGACGACGCGCGTCATCCTCGATCACATCAAGCGCGTCAAACCGGACCGCTTGGTGTTCGACTCGCTGTCCGAGCTGAGGCTCCTCGCGCAGAGCGCGCTGCGCTATCGCCGCCAGATTCTCGCGCTCAAGCAGTTCTTCGCCGAGCGCAAGACCACCGTGCTGCTGCTCGACGACCGCACGAGCGAGCCCACCGACCAGCAACTGCAGAGCCTCGCGCATGGCGTGCTCACCCTCGAGCAGACCTCGCCGCTGTACGGCGACGATCGACGGCGATTGAAGATCAGCAAGCTGCGCGGGGTGCGCTTCGCCAGCGGCTACCACGACTTCGTGATCGCGACGGGTGGGATTCGCGTGTTCCCTCGCCTCGTCGCTGCGCAGCACGGGACGAGGTTCGATGCCACGGCGATCTCGTCGGGGATCACGGAGCTCGATGCGCTTCTCGGCGGAGGGCTCGACCACGGTACGTCGACGCTACTGCTCGGGCCTGCGGGCTCGGGAAAGTCGAGCGTGGCGATCCAGTACGCGCTCGCTGCGGCGCGCCGCCAAGAGAACGTCGGCGTGTTCCTCTTCGACGAGCGCATCTCCACGCTGTACGCGCGCACGAACGCCCTCGGCCTCGATCTCCAAGCCAACGTGGAGTCGGGACGGATCATGCTGCAGCAGATCGATCCCGCCGAGATGAGCCCCGGCGAGTTCGCGCATTGCGTGCGCGATGAGGTCGAGAAGCGCCAGTGCCGGGTGATCGTGATCGACTCGCTCAATGGATACGAGCACTCCATCGGAGACGAGCGCCTGCTCGCGATCCAGTTGCACGAGCTGTTCACGTATCTGGCGAATCAAGGCGTGGCCACGATCATCGTCGCGGCGCAGCACGGACTCATCGGAGCGATGAAGGCGCCGATCGATGTCAGTTACCTCGCCGACGCGATCGTGCTCTTGCGCTACTTCGAGGCGGCAGGACGCATCCGCAAAGCCATCTCCGTGATCAAGAAGCGCTCCGGGCCGCACGAGAACACGATCCGCGAGCTCACGCTCGACAAACGCGGCCTCGGCATCGGTGCGCCCCTCGTGGACTTCGACGGCGTCCTCACCGGCACTCCGCAGTTCACGGGATCCGCGAGGGAGCTGTCACGGCGTGGTGAGTGACGACACGTCGCAGCTCGTTCTGGTCTGGGCGCCACGCGGCCGCGATGCCGCGCTGACGGTGCGCATGCTCGAGCGCCACGCAGCCAAACTAGCACGCATGTGCGTAGAATGGCTCCGCGTGCGTCCTTCACTCGTCCTCGCAGTCGTCTGTGCATGCGGTAGCGCCGAGCCACGCGGGACTCCGCCCACG
>JAEYYV010000093.1 GCA_023428295.1 Pseudomonadota bacterium | reverse complement strand
GCATCAACGCGACGCACACGATCGACGACTCCGAGCTCGCGCACGCCGACGATCGCGACAGCCTGCGCGACGAGAACTCCGTCATCTTCCGCGTCGCCGAGCTCAAGCCGAACGAGAAGATCCAGCGCAGTCCGGCCTCGCGGCAGATGCCGCTGCCCGCGAACGCGAAGCCGATCCCGTCCGTGTCGGGACCGGGAAAGCCGGCGTCGCGTCCGCCGGTCGACAAGCCGCCGTCGCGTCCACCCGTCGATGCGAAGCGCCCGCAGAAGCCGCGCCACGCTCACGAGGAGACGCGTCAGCTCGAGCACAGCGCACCGCCGTCGGGCGAGGAGAGTGGCCTCCTCGATCCGGCCTCGGGGCGCAAGCTGTCGGTCGCGCAGTGGGACTCGACCGACACCGACGGTACCGGCGACGAGCTCGAGAACATCGGCGAGCGCACGATGATCAGCGCGCCGTCCGGCATGACCGGCTTCATGATGGATGCGGGCGAGGACGGCATCGAGGCCACCCTGATCACCGGCGCGCCGACGCCGGAGGACACCTCCGATACCGCCGACGAGGAGGACGCGGGCGACTCCATCGAGGACGAGGAAGGCCCGACCCTCGCGCGCGACATGGCGCAGATCACCAATCCGCAGCCGGTCGCCAAGGCCAGGAGGAACGTCCAGCCGCCGCCCGCACTCGCGGCGAAGACCCACGCGCCCGCGGTCAGCGCGTTGCGCAAGCCGAAGGCCTCGCGCCGGACGCCGGGGCAGGGCGTGCCGTCGAACGTGCTCCAGCAGCTCGTCGGTTCGCAGCCGAGCGAGCCGATGCCCGTGCCGCAACAGCCGCTCCGGCCCGAGACCTCGGGGTCGCAGCCGCCGATGCCGCCACCGCAGCAGTTCCCGTCGGCGACTCCGGGTGGCCAGCCGGCGATGGGCTACGCGGCCGATGCCTCCGGGCTACCGCTCGGCATCCCGACGCCGCCCAGCGGCATCCCCGTCGCTCAACCCGGTATGCCGGCTCACATGCAGCCGTACATGCATGTCCAGGGCAACGGGCCGCAGTACCCGCAGATGCCGCAACAGCAGCATCCCCAGTACCCGCAGTACCCGCAGATGTCGCCGGGCTCGCTCTATCAGATGGGCTACCCGCCGCCGCAGCCGATGACGCTGACCGGGCAGATGCGGCTGTTCGAAGTCGACGAGATCCCCTCGCAATACAAGATCGGCGCAGCTCGCCGCCGCTGGTTCTCGTACGTGGTCGCCGGCATCATGGCGATCTCGGTCGCGGCGATCGCGACCTTCCTCATCATCCGCATGACGCGCGAAGGCGCGTCGACGACGCACGGGTCGATCGTCGTCGAGTCGGTCCCCGCCGGCGCCGACGTCCTCTACGACAACACCAAGGTGGGCGTCACGCCGATCACGATCGACGAGGTGCCGATGTCGTCGCGCCACTCGATCAAGCTCGTGCTCCCACGCCACGCCATCCACGAGGAGACCGTCGATATCCCCAAGGGAACCGGCCAGGCCAAGGTGATGGCCATCCTCAAGGCGATCACCGGCAGGCTGCGCGTCGACAGCAAGCCCGACGAGGCCGAGATCCTGATCAACGGCGAGACCAAGGGGCGCACGCCCAAGACCATCGTCGACCTCGACATGGCGTCGGCGAAGACCGTCGAGATCCGGCTCAAGGGCTACCAGCCCTACATCCAGGAGCTGAAGTGGCCCCAGGATGGCTCGATCGACCTCAACGTGACCCTCAAGAAATAACCCGGTCGTATCCCGGCTCGGTCGCCGCCATCTGGGTTGTCACCGCTGACTCCTGTCCTCGGTACGGCCGACCCCACCGAGATGTGGGCAAGACGTCTTGTGATCTCTCTACGTGCTGATCGTCGAGAGGCTACGCGATGCCTTCCCGATGGCGCGCGGCTTGATAGGATGAGTGTCATGGCACTTTCTCGACTGGTCGTGTCGGCGGGAATCGCGGCGACCCTCCTCGCGTGTGGCAAGCGACCCGAAGAGGGAACGCCCGACACCGGCCCGGCGCCGGCCGACGCGTGTGACAACCTGTTCTGCTCCATCGTCGATTGTCAGTCGAAGGGCCTGCCGCCCACCACCGTCACCGGTCGAGTGTTCGCGCCCAACGGAACGCTGCCGCTGTTCGGCGTCAACGTCTACGTGCCCGCGTCCGATCCGGGTCCGCTCACGCCGGGCGTGCAATGCGATCGCTGCGGCAATCTCCCCGGTGGTGCGATCGCCTCGACCGTCACCGACGAGAACGGCGAGTTCCGGCTCGAGAACGTGCCCGCCACCGCCGATGTTCCGATCGTCATCCAGTCCGGCAAGTGGCGGCGTCAGTTCACGCTGCCCGCGGTCGCTGCGTGCCAGGACACCGCCGCGCCGGTGGCGAGCACCACGCTGCCGAAGAACCGCACCGAGGGCGACATCCCGCATATCGCGATCACCACCGGCAACGCCGACGCGCTCGAGTGCCTCGTTCGCAAGATGGGCATCGACGACTCCGAGTTCGGCACCGGCACCGAGGACACGGCCGTCCATCTCTATCGCGGTAACGGCGTCAACAAGTTCGCGGCGACCCATCCAGGTGGTGCGCGCGACTTCGCGCCCGCGAAGCCGTTCTGGAACACGCGCGCGAGCCTCGACACCTACGACATCGTGTTGCTGTCGTGCGAAGGCGATCAACGGATCGATGCCGCCGGTGGCGCGACGGTCGACATCAACGACAAGCCGCAGAGCTCGATCGACGCGCTCCACGACTACGCCGACGTCGGTGGTCGCGTCTTCATGTCTCACTGGCACAACGTCTGGATCAGCGGCGATCGCCGTAACCCGGATCCCAACGTCTACGGCGCGCCGGATTGGATGTCGGTCATCAACTGGAACTTCGGCGCCCAGCAGACCGACTCGATTCCGCAGATCACCACCGTCGACGAGTCCACGCTCCCCAACCCGGCCGGCGTCGGTGGTCTCCCGAACCCGAAGGGCACGTCGTTCGCGACCTGGCTCGAGAATGTAGGCGCATCGGGTGCCACCACCACACCTCCGACCACCCGCAACCAGGTCGCGGTCAATGCTCCGCGCTACACGGCATCTTCGATCAAGGATCCGCCGCAGGCCGAGCGCTGGGTCTACGTCCCCACGGGTAGCGCCGTCGTCGGTGGCGCCGGTGTCTCGAGCGTCCAGGACGCGTTGTTCACCACGCCGCTCGACGTCCCGGCCGACCAGCGCTGTGGCAAGGTGCTGTTCTCCGACATGCACGTAGCCTCCGGGTCCTCGTCGCCGTCGAACGGCGCCTTCCCGAACCAGTGCAGCACGGCCGACCTGACGCCGCAGGAGAAGGCCCTCGCGTTCATCTTCTTCGATATCTCGTCCTGTGTCGGAGTGTTGCAGTAAGCACTGGTCAGTGCGGCGTTAGTTTCCGATCGCCCCTCGTGTCCGATACAATTCTCTTCTCTGAGGAGGCTCTGATGCGCGCGCCATTTTCCGCCGCTTTGTGGACCAGTCTGTTCGTGCTCGCTGTCGGCTGCGGCGGCAAGAACGGTGACGATGATGATGATGACGGACCGGACGCGTGCGTCGGCATCGAATGTCAGGTCGTGAACTGCGGAGCGATGGGACTGCCGAACACGGCGATCACCGGCACCGTGTTCGCGCCCAACGGAACGCTGCCGCTCGCCGGCGTCACGGTCTATGTCAATCGCGATCCGTTGCCGCCCTTCGTGGAAGGAGCAACGTGCGATCGCTGTTCGACGACGTTGCCTGGCGCGGCGATCGCTCAAGCGACATCGGATGCCGCGGGCAACTTCAGACTCGACAACGTTCCGGCCGGCGACAACATCCCGCTCGTGATCACGACCGGCAAGTGGCGCCGTCAGGTCACCATCTCGACGGTCAACCAGTGCGAAGACAACCAGGTCGGTGCTGCTGAGACGCGACTTCCGAAGAATCGGACCGAGGGCGACATTCCGAGGATCGCGATCACGACCGGCAACGCCGACACGATGGAGTGTCTCGTTCGCAAGCTCGGCGTCGAAGACTCCGAGATCGGCAAGGAGGGCGACGAGCGCCGCATCCACCTCTATCACGGCAACGGCACCGCATCGTTCGCCGGTGGTTTCGCCGGTGGTTCAGGAGACCTGACCGAAGCAACGCCGTTCTGGGCCAACGTCGACACCCTGAAGACGTACGACATCACGATCCTGTCGTGTGAGGGCCAGCAGCGCGCGAACACCAAGCCACAGGAAGCGCTCAACGCGATGAAGGCCTACGCCGACCTCGGTGGTCGCGTGTTCGCATCGCACTGGCACAACATCTGGGTGAGCGGTCACTTCGAAGGATCGGGTGACGGTCAGAGCCCGCCGGTGTGGGACACGCTGGGCACCTGGAACAATGGAAACAACTTCAATAACCCGATCACGGACGTGATCGACGAGGTCTCCAACCCCAAGGGCATGATCTTCGCTGACTGGATGGTGAACGTCATGGGCTCCACCGTCCGTGGAGAGCTACCCGTCGAGGAAGCACGCACCACCAACGTCACCATCGACACCACGCGCGTCGAACAGTGGGTGTTCACCAAGGGTGGTAACGAGAACGGCCAGAACGTTCCTGCGAACCGCGCGCAGATGTTCCAGTACACGACGCCGATCGAGGTCACCCCGGATCAGCGTTGCGGCAAGGTCGTGTTCACCGACATGCACGTGTCTGGTTCGCCGGTCAATCTGAATCCGTATCCGGGTCACTGCGTCGGCGGTAACGATCTAACGCCGCAGGAGAAGGCGCTGGCCTTCATGTTCTTCGACATCGCGAGCTGCGTCGGCGGCCTGTTCTAGGCCTAGCGCGTCTCGTCGGCGCCGATATCGAATCGCGTGCCGTTCGGACGAGGGTCGCCCTCGAAATCGATCGCGGGGCCTGTGTCAACCAGGTCCCTTGCGGGACTGATGTCGCTGAGGTGGTAGTCGCCGCCAGCAAGGTCCACGAACTTCGGATCGGCGTTGGTTGCACCGACGGCTCCAACCGGGCCCACGATGCTGGAAGACAGCGCGCAACCCGAAACCGCTGGGCGGGCGGTGTTGGTCGGCGTCCATATGATGGAGGAACGGACCGGCGTGTTGTTGTTGGGACAGATCAACCCAGCCGTGCCCGTCGTCAGCGTCGTGCCTGTTTGGACGATCGTGACAAATGACAACGACGCAGTCGTGCCGCTCTGACTCAAATCGATTCCTGTCTCCGTGGCGTCACTCACCAGGACGTTCTCGAGCTCGAGAATGCTTCCAGCGGTTGCCGAGATCGCTTTTCCACCTCCACGAACGGTTGCCCTCTTCAAGACAAGAGACCCACCCAGGACCGTGATCGGACTCGGGACGTTACCTGTGTTGGCGACGACCAAGACATCCTGGGCGTCCACACTCGAGCGAGCTTCGATTCCGGTTTCAGAGCCGATAGTCATGCGTCTCAGAGTGACCGGTGCTCGTGCAACGACCGCTCGTCCAAACGGACGGTAGTCGAGAACAAGATCGGTTATCTCGGTAGGAAGCGCGAGGTCGAACATTGCCTGCCCATCGGCTTGGGTGAATGTCACCGTCGAGCCACCACCGTGAACGTTGACCTTGGCCGCCGTGGTATTCGCAGCAACGACGTTCAGGACGGTTGGACCTCCATCGTTGTAGAGATAGGTGCCGTTTGCCATCACGATGTGGCTGCGCGTTGCACTCGTTTGCGACAGCGCGAACTGCAGCTGGAAACAAGGGTTGGGCCGGTCGCACATGCCCGTGTCCGAGCCGGTTGGTGCCACGTACACGATGTCGGTTTCCAAAACGCATGCTCCGTCGGCGCCACAAGCACCACTCGGGCATTCCGAATCGAGCCGACATTCGCGGCAAGCCAGGGCGTCGCAGACGGGGGTGGAGACGTCGCAATCGGAAGCTTCGACGCACCCCACACACGCCCCTGTTTCGGTATCGCAGACCTTCGCTTCGAATTGATCGCAGTCCCCCGGACCGGTGCAGGCCGTACAGACATCGAGCGTGATGTCACAGACCGGCGCTTGCGCCGAGCAACCGTCTGTCGAGCACGACGGGACGACGCACGCGTTGTTGACGCACGCGAGACCCTCGGCACACGTGCGCTCGGGGTCGCTCACGCCGATGGATGCGCAGTCATCGGGATCGAGGCAGCACACCGCGGGATTCGGCTTCGTGCAGCCGACGACGACGAGAAGCACCCAGCAACGCCACATCGCCCGATGATGCCAGGGGTTCACTACGCATGGAACGTCAACCATGGCGCGCCGCTTCGGCCACACCGTGAGGCGGTTGCGTGAAATCTTGCGGTCGCAAGTCGGCGAGATCGCGCGTTACGAGACCGCTCGAACCGGCCACAGCACCTGCGTCTTCCACTGCGCGGGGTCGGGGACCTCGCCCGGGTCGGTCAGGTAGACCTCGCGTGCGGGGCCAGCCTTCGAGAGGCGCTGGTCGTCGAGGAACTGATCGATCGCGGCATGCGCATCGGCGAGCCCATCGTACGAGCCGGTGTGAATCGCGACCGCCGCTTCGCACGCCGGCAACGTCTCGACCAGCATGCCGTCCGGAAGCTGCGATGGCGCCGTCGCGATCGCGAGACCGGCGTGGATCGTGACCATGCCTGGCCCCCACTCGACGTAGAGCGTGGTCGGTGGACTGCGGAGCTCGAGCCCGCTGGTGACCGCGAACTGGAAGACGGCGCCGAGGATCGGGCCGAGCGTCGTCGCGATGTCGGCATGGCTGCAGCGACCGCGCTTGTAGAGGAAGACGGTCTCGGGGACGGGCTGGCGCGTGATGTCGTAGTTCATGGTGGGCTCCTGGGTGAGGTGAGTGCGGAACAGACCGATGCAGGGTCCGAGCTGGTGGATGAGCGCCGCGTTGGTGGCGTCGGTGGCGAGGTGCGCGTGGTGGACGCGGAGCTCCGTCGGCGGCATGCCGAAGTGGCTCGCGAAGGCGCGCGTGAAGCCTTCGTGGCTTTCGAAGCCGGCATCGAGGGCGATGTCGAGGACGGAGCGTTGCGAGGTGATGAGGTCGAGTGCGGCACTCTCGAGCTGCAACCGCCGCGTGTACTGCTTGGGGCTCTCGCCGACCAGTCGCGAGAAGGCGCGCTGGAACGTCGAGACCGAGGTGCCGGACGCGCGCGCGAGCTCCGCGAGCGAGTGGCGGGAGTCGCGATGCTCGGCGAGCATGGCGAGCGTCGGGAGAAGCTCGGCGAGGGTTCGAGGCACGACCGGACTGGTACCGCGGCCAGAGACAGACTTCTTGACCGATCTTGCAGCCGGCCCAGAATCGTGACGATCGATCGTCGATCCGAGGTGGAGCGCGGTGTTAGGTTGATCTCCTCATGGCGGCAACCGCAGCACGACAGGCAATGGGCGAGATCACCACGCTGCTCGGACGCGGCGCGACGTTCGAAGGCAAGCTGACGTTCGAGGGCACGGTCCGGATCGATGGCCGGTTCAAGGGCGAGGTGTTCTCGGACGACGTGCTCGTGATCGGCGAGGGCGCGATCGTCGAGGCCGAGATCGATATCGGCGAGGTCATCATCCAGGGCACGGTGGTGGGGAACATCAAGGCGAAGCGCAGCATCGAGATCCATGCGCCGGGTCGCGTCAAGGGCGACCTCCACACGCCGAGCCTGCAGATCGACAAGGGCGTCATCTTCGAGGGCCGGTCGTTCATGGAAGGCGCCGCGAAGCAGGGCCAGCCGCAGCCGCCGAAGCCGGCGCCGGTTCCCGTCAAAGGCTAGATCCGGTCGATCCGGATCGCCGCAATCGACATCCTCATTTCCGGGCGGCGCGGCGAGGGGCCTGCGCGAGCCGAGCGCTGACAACGTCGTTGGCGTTTGTCCGGCCGGCGGACGTGATCTCGTCGAAGTCGTCGAGATCATGTCGTCGAGTTGCGGCACGCGGCGTGCTGTTCGCTTCGCGAATATGAAGGAGTACGCTCATGGAAACGATGTCGAGTCCGGAGACCGTTCTGCAGTCAGGAGTTCCCTATCGACCGTTGAAACGTGTCGAGTACGAACGGCTGGCTTCCGAGGGGTTCTTCGAGGACGAGAAGGTGGAGCTCTTGTTCGGGATGGTCGTGCCGATGACGCCGATTGATCCGGCGCACACGGAGTCGACGCACATCATTGCGAAGCGCCTCGACCGCACGATCGGCGAACGTGCCCACGTACGATTGGGCAACCCGTTCGCGGCGTCGGACATTTCAGAGCCCGAGCCGGACGTGATGGTGGTGCCGGAGTTCGATCGATGGCACGAACATCCGAGCAGGGCGTATCTGGTCGTCGAGGTCTCCCGTTCGTCGCTGAGGCGGGACAAAGGGATCAAATCGGTCCTATACGGGCTGGCCAACGTCGACGAGTACTGGGTCGTCAACCACGTCGAGAACGTGGTCGAGGTCTATCGCGACCGTCATCAGGGCGAGTGGCGGCAGCGCACGACCCACCAGCGCGGCGACGTGATCCGGATGGTCGCGTTCCCGGATGTCGAGATCGTGGTTTCGGACATTCTCCCGCCCGGCTGAGGCTCGCTCGGACGAGGCATTTCCCGACGACGATGCGCGGTCGGGATCTCGCGGCGCATTGTCGCAGGACCGTGCTCGAAAGCTGCGGCATCCGAGCGTTGACACCGACGGTGGCGCCGAGTATGACGCGACCCGCGCCGCCAAGATTTTCGGCAGGTTGGCAACCAAATGATCGATCAAGCAGCATCCGCCATCGCATCCGGCGCTCACCCCCTGATCGACGTCGACGGGACGGTGGTCGTCCAGTTCGTCCTGTTCCTGGTCATGTACGTGGTCGCGAACAAGATGCTGTTCCAGCCGTACCTCGCGCTGCGCGAGCGGCGCCGGGCAGGCATCGAGGGCGCGCGCGCCGAGGCCGAGCGGATGACCGCCGAGGCCGACGCGAAGCTCGCCGATTACGAGAAGCGGCTCGCCTCGGCCCGCGCGAAGGGCAACGAGGAGGGGCGCAAGCTCCGCGGCGAGGCGTCGGCTCACGAGCGTGATGTCACCGAGAAGGCCCGCACGTCGGCGCAGAAGGCGATCGACGAGGCGAGCACCAAGATGCGCGCCGAGGTCGAAGAGGCCCGCGGCAAGCTGATGCCCGAGGCGAACGTGCTGGCCCAGAAGATGGCGAGCAAGCTGCTCGGACGGGAGGTCGCGTGACCTTTACGAAAAAGCTCCTGACGATCGCGGTGCTCACCGCCGCGCTGTTCGTCGCCGCGTTCGGTACCAGCTTCTTCGCGATGCGCGTCGCGCTGGCGGACGAGCCGGCGAGCGAGACCAAGGCGGAGGTCGGCGGCGAGCCGGCGAGCCACGATCCCAAGGCCGAGCACCACCACGACCCGACGAAGCACTTCAACTTCCTCGGCAGCCCTGGTGAGCACTACGGCAAAGACATCATGGGCGGGAAGTACGGCGACGGCGAGATGAAGGACGAGCACGGCAACGTCATGCTCGACGACCACGGCCGGCCGTACGAGGAGGAGATGAGCGCGCCGTTCATCTTCATGGTCCTCAACTTCGTGCTGCTGCTGATCCTCCTCGCGTGGAAGGCGAAGCCGGCGATCGAGAAGCTGGCGGCGGATCGCCACGATCAGATCAAGACCGCGCTCGACGAGGCGGCGAAGCTGCGCAAGCAGGCCGCCGACCGGCTCGACGAGTACCAGAGCAAGCTGTCGAAGGCCGACGCCGAGATCAAGGCGATGGTCGAGGGCATCCGCGCCGACGCCGAGGCCGACAAGAAGCGGATCCTCGAGGCGGCGGATCGTCAGGCCGCGCAGATGAAGAAGGATGCCGACGCGCGGATCGCCGCGGAGATCGAGCTCGCTCGGACCGCGCTGACCCGCGAGGTCACGTACGCGGCCACCGCGGCGGCGGAGAAGCTGCTGCGCGAGAAGATGACGCCTGCCGATCAGCAGCAGGTGATCAACACGTTCATCACGGGCGTCCAGGCGGCGGCCCGGAAGGAAGCAACCTGATGGCGTCGGGAAGCCTTGCCAGGCGTTACGCGAAGGCGATCATGGCGCTGCCGAACGGGCAGGCCGTCGCAGGCGAGCTACGAACTCTCGCGAAGGCGCTCACCGAATCCGCCGAGCTGGTCACCGTGCTGACCAACCCGGCGATCCGCCGCGCCGATCGCCGCCGCGTGATCGATGGCCTGCTCCAGCGCATCAACGCGCAGCCCAACACCAGGAACCTGGTCTACCTGCTGCTCGACGGCGAGCGCATGGGATCGCTCGCCGCGATCTCGCGCGAGCTCGACGCGATGATCGAGGCGAAGGGCGGCCGGGTCTCGGCGACGATCACCTCGGCCAAGCCACTCGACCCGAGCCAGATCTCGCAGATCACGGCCGCGCTCGAGACGTTGTCGGGAAAGAAAGTCGATGTCACCCGCAAAGAAGATCCGAACCTTCTTGGCGGCGTGGTCGCCAAGGTCGGCGACGTCGTCTACGACGGAAGTTTGCGCACCCAGCTCCGCACCCTGCGTGAAGAGCTCACCAAGTAAGAGAGACCACCATGGACATCCGCGCCGCAGAAATCAGCGACATCATCCGCACGCAGATCGAGAACTACGACAAGAAGGTCTCGGTCACCGAAACCGGCACGGTGCTCACCGCCGGTGACGGTATCGCCCGCGTGTACGGCCTGTCCGGCGCGATGGCCGGCGAGCTCCTCGAGTTCGAGGGCGCCGGCGGCGAGAAGGTCAGCGGCATGGTGCTCAACCTCGAGGAGGACAACGTCGGTGTTGCGCTCCTCGGTAAGTTCGAGAGCGTCCGCGAAGGCGACGTCGTCAGGCGCACGCAACGCATCGTGGAAGTCCCGGTCGGCGAGGAGCTCCTCGGTCGCGTCGTGAACGCGATCGGTCAGCCGGTCGACGGCGGCAAGCCCATCACCGGCGCCAAGAAGCGCCAGGTCGAGATCAAGGCGCCCGGCATCATCGCCCGCAAGTCGGTGCACGAGCCGATGCAGACCGGCATGAAGGCGATCGACTCGATGATTCCGATCGGTCGCGGTCAGCGCGAGCTCATCATCGGTGACCGCGGTACCGGCAAGACGGCGATCGCGATCGACACGATCATCAATCAGAAGGGGCAGAACATGTTCTGCTTCTACGTCGCGATCGGCCAGAAGCAGTCGACGGTCGCCACGGTCGTGGACCGCCTCACCAAGGCGGGCGCGATGGAGTACACGACGGTCGTCATCGCCGGCGCGTCCGAGCCCGCTCCGCTGCAGTTCATCGCGCCGTACACCGGCGTCACGATGGCCGAGTACTTCCGCGACTCCGGTCGCCACGCACTCATCATCTACGATGATCTCTCCAAGCAGGCCGTCGCGTACCGCCAGCTCTCGCTGCTCCTCCGCCGCCCGCCGGGCCGCGAGGCGTATCCGGGCGACGTCTTCTACATCCACTCGCGCCTCCTCGAGCGCGCGGCGAAGATGTCGGACAAGGAAGGCGCGGGCTCGCTGACGGCGCTGCCGATCATCGAGACCCAGGCAGGCGACGTCTCGGCGTACATCCCGACGAACGTGATCTCGATTACCGACGGTCAGATCTTCCTCGAGGCCGACCTGTTCTACTCGGGCGTTCGTCCCGCCGTGAACGTCGGCATCTCGGTGTCCCGCGTCGGTGGCGCCGCGCAGACCAAGGCCATGAAGTCGATCGCCGGTCGTCTCCGCCTCGAGCTCGCGTCGTATCGCGAGAAGGCTGCGTTCGCGCAGTTCGGCTCGGACCTCGACAAGGCGACGCTCGCGCAGCTCAACCGCGGCGAGCGCATGGTCGAGCTGCTCAAGCAGGACCAGTTCCAGCCGATGCCCGTCGAGGAGCAGGTCATCGTGATCTTCGCCGGCACCAACGGCTTTGTCGACGACTACCCGGTCTCCGTGCTCAAGCGCTACGAGAGCGAGCTGCTCTCGTTCATGAAGTCGCGCAAGGCGGACCTCGTCTCGACGATCAAGTCGAGCGGCAAGCTCGAAGGCGACACGACCAAGGCGCTCAAGGACGCTCTCACCGAGTTCGCGAAGCAGTTCTCGGTGGAGACGAAGTAGTCATGTCTCGACGGATCGAGAGGAGCCGACTGTGCCGAGCCTGAAGGCAATCCGCACTCGCATCACGAGCGTCAAGAACACGCGCAAGATCACGCGCGCGATGAAGCTCGTGTCGACGGCCAAGCTGCGGCGCGCGCAGGACTCGCTGATCGCAGCGCGTCCGTATTCGTCGGCGATCGCCAAGGTCGTCAGCGAGCTGTCGGCGGTTGCCGGCGCGGATGCTCACAAGTTGTTCGAGGAGCGTCCGGTCGAGAAGGCGGCGATCGTCGTCGTCACGAGCGATCGCGGTCAGGCGGGCGCGTTCAACGCGAACGTCATCAAGGCCGTCGAGCGCTACGCGGCGAACGAGCTGTCCTCGGTCAGCGAGCTGTCGCTGCGCATCATCGGTCGTAAGGGCAACCAGTACTTCTCCCGCCGTCGTACGACGATCACGAGCTTCGACGGTGCCGCGACGGGAGCCACCGCGCTCGACGTCGCGCGCGACATGGCGAACCGCGTGATCGACGACTTCACGAGCGGCAAGGTCGATCGCGTCTTCGTTGTCTACAACGAGTTCAAGAGCGCGATCAGCCAGGTCACTCGGGTGAAGCAGATCCTCCCCGTCGTGCCCGAGAAGACCGAGGTCGAGCCGACCAAGGTCGGCGAGGGTCACGATGTCGGCAGCGGCGACTTCATCTACGAGCCGGGCAAGCAAGAGCTGCTCGAGCGTCTCGTCCCGCTCTACGTCCAGATCCAGCTCTACCGCGCGAACCTCGAGTCGATCGCAGCGTTCTTCGCTGCGCAGATGACCGCGATGGAGAACGCGACCAAGAACGCCGGCGAGATGATCAGCCGGCTCACGCTTCAGTACAACCGCGCCCGTCAGGCGTCGATCACCAAGGAGCTGCTCGAGATCATCGGCGGCGCCGAGGCTCTCAAGGGGTAAATCATCATGGCAACGGATCTCTCTCCAAACAGCATGGGCCGCGTGGTCCAGGTCATCGGTCCCGTCGTCGACGTCGCGTTCGACTCGGCGGAGCTGCCCGAGATCAACACGGCGCTCCTCCTCACGAACCCCTCGATCGACAAGCGCGAAGACAACCTCACCGTCGAGGTCGCGCAGCACCTCGGCGAGCACATGGTTCGTTGCGTCGCCATGGACACGACCGACGGTCTCATCCGCGGCCAGTCGGTGAAGAACACCGGCGCGGCGATCTCGGTGCCGGTCGGCTCGGGCGTTCTCGGTCGCATCCTCAACGTCGTCGGTGATCCCGTCGACGAAGCGGGGCCCGTCAAGGGCGACAAGAAGAGCCCCATCCACCGCTCGGCTCCGCCGTTCGTCGATCAGTCGGTGAACGTCGAGATGTTCGAGACGGGCATCAAGGTCATCGACCTCCTCGCTCCGTATCGCCGCGGTGGAAAGATCGGCCTCTTCGGTGGTGCAGGCGTCGGCAAGACGGTGCTCATCCAGGAGCTCATCAACAACGTCGCGAAGAAGTCGGGTTCGTACTCGGTGTTCGCCGGCGTCGGCGAGCGCACGCGTGAGGGTAACGACCTCTACCGCGAGCTCGAGGAAGCCAAGCTGTTCGACGGCTCGTCGGTTCTCTCGAAGACCGCGATGGTGTTCGGCCAGATGAACGAGCCGCCGGGCGCACGCGCTCGCGTTGCTCTCTCGGCGCTCACGATGGCCGAGTACTTCCGCGACGTCGAGAAGCAGGACCTCCTCCTGTTCGTCGACAACATCTTCCGCTTCACGCAGGCGGGCTCGGAGATGTCGGCGCTCCTCGGCCGTATCCCCAGCGCCGTCGGTTACCAGCCGACGCTGTCCACCGAGATGGGTGGTCTGCAGGAGCGCATCACCTCGACGAAGGACGGCTCGATCACCTCGGTGCAGGCGATCTACGTCCCCGCCGATGACTTGACCGACCCGGCGCCGGCCACGGCGTTCGCCCACCTCGATGCGACGACGGTGCTCAACCGCGCCATCACCGAGAAGGGCATCTACCCGGCCGTCGATCCGCTCGACTCCACGTCATCGATTCTGTCGGCCGCGGTTGTCGGCGAGCGCCACTACAAGGTCGCTCGCGAGGTGCAGCGCATCCTGCAGCGCTACAAGGATCTGCAGGACATCATCGCGATTCTCGGTATGGACGAGCTCTCCGAAGACGACAAGCAGACCGTCTCGCGCGCTCGCAAGATCGAGAAGTTCATGGGCCAGCCGTTCCACGTCGCCGAGACGTTCACGAACATCAAAGGCATCTTCGTGTCGCGCGACGACACGGTGCGCTCGTTCGAGGAAGTTCTCTCGGGCAAGGCCGACGACCTGCCCGAGCAGGCGTTCGAGATGACCGGCACCATCGACGACGTCCGCAACAAGGCGGCCGAGCTGGCGAAGCGCTAATGGCGGACGGTCTCAACACCATCCTCGGGGTGAACCTCGTGACGCCTCGCGGCGTCATCGCGCACACCGAGGCCAACAGCGTGCAGGCGCCGGGCGAGCTCGGCGAGTTCGAGCTGTTGCCGGGACACATCCCGATGCTGACCGCGCTCAAGCCGGGCGTGCTCACCATCGGCTCCAAGGCAAAGTACGCGGTCGGCAGCGGTTACCTGCGCGTCGACCCGTCGGGTGCTGTCGAGATCCTCGTCGAACAAGCGCAAGCAGCCAACGAAGTGGACCGCTCTGCCGCCGAGAAAGAGCTCGCGACGGTCGAGAAGCAGCTCGCGGATTGGGGCGACAAGCCCACGGACGGCGAGTACGTGAACGTTCGCGCGCGTGCCGATTGGGCGCGCGCTCGCATCGCCGCCACCGGCGGCTCGCACTGAACGGTCGAGCGTGAAGCTCGAGACCGAGCGCCTCGTTCTTCGCGACATCCGCGAAGACGACTGGCGCGCGCTGCTCGCGATCGAGTCGCGCCCCGAGCAGGTCCGCTATCAGTCGTTCGACGCGCACACCGAAGACACGGTGCGCGCGTACATCGCACGCGTGATCGCCGGCGCCCGAGAGGAGCCTCGGCTCGTCTACGATCTCGCGATCACGCGCGACGGCGGCGAGCTCCTCGGTCGCGCGGGCTTTCGTCGTGACGCGAGCGAGCTCCGCGTCGGTGAGCTCTGGTTCAATGTCGCGCCCGAGCTGACGGGGCAGGGCCTCGCCACCGAAGCGGCTCGTGCGATCGTCACGTTCGCGTTTCGCGAGCTGGGCATGCATCGCATGTTCGGCGATTGCGATCCGCGCAACCCGGCGTCGGCGCGCGTGATGGAGCGGCTCGGCATGCGCCGCGAAGGGCACCACGTGCAGAACGTGTTTCTCAAAGGCGAGTGGTGTGACTCGCTGATCTACGCCGTCCTCGCGAGTGAGTGGCCCTAGTGGCGAGGTGACTGGCGTATCTGTTCTCGTTCATGCGCTTCGCGGTGCTGCTCGCACAACACGATGCGGTGGCACCTGCGCTCGGAACGCGCCGTCTCGAGGATTACTGCGCGGAGCTCACTCGAACATCGCCCCTACTTCGCGAACGAGCACCTGCGGCGTGAACGGCTTCGGGAGGAGCACGCTGTTCGAGACACGCGGCACGCCCTCGGTGCGCGCGTCGTCCGGATAGCCCGAGATGTAGAGCACGCGCACCGTTGGTTGAAGCTCGCGCAGGCGATGTGCGAGCACGTCGCCGCCCATGATCGGCATGACAACATCGGTGACGAGGAGATCGATCGCGCGCGCGCTGGCGATCTCGAGTGCGTGCGGAGGATCGTTGGCGACGAGCACCTCGTAGCCCGCGGTACACAGATAGCGCTCGACGAGGTCTCGCACGGTCGGCTCGTCCTCGACGACGAGCACGGTGGTGTTCACCGAGGGCGTACGCAGAGGGCGCTGCACGGTCGTCTCGACCGTGACACCGAGCGGCGTGGACGGTAGGTACACGCGGAACTTGGTTCCGCGCCCTGGCTCGCTGTCGACGGTGATGCCGCCGCCGCTCTGCTTGATGATGCCGTAAACGGTCGAGAGACCGAGGCCCGTCCCTTTGCCGATCTTCTTGGTCGTGAAGAACGGCTCGAACACACGGGCTCGCGTGGTGGCGTCCATCCCTTGGCCGTCGTCGGACGCCATGATCGCGACATAGGGTCCCGCCGGAAGGTCGGCTGCCTTGGCCTGCGCCTCGTCGAGCGTGACGAGTTCGGTGCCGAGCGTGAGCGTGCCGCCCGAGCCCAAGGCGTCGCGCGCGTTCACGGCGAGGTTCATGATGACCTGCTCGATGCCGCTGCGATCGGCCTTCGCGCCGCCCGCATGTATGTCGAGTGCGAGGCGCACGTCGATGTGCTCGCCGATCAGCGGCCGCAGCATGCGTCCCATGTTCGAGACAACGGCGTTCACGTCGAGCACCTCGGGGACCAACAGCCGCCGGCGCGCGTAGTCGAGCAGCTGGCTCGTGAGACGGGTCGCGCGCTCGGACGCCTGCCGGATACGCGCGGCGTGGCGATGGTTGGGATCGTCGTCGTCGAGCGCTTCGAGCAGCAGCTCGCTGTAGCCGGTGATCGTCGTGAGGATGTTGTTGAAGTCGTGCGCGATGCCACCGGCGAGCTGACCGATCGCCTCCATCTTCTGCGCTTGGCGGAACTGCTCCTCGAGCTCCTTGTGCGCGGTCACGTCGCGTACGAGGCATACGACGCCCGCGCGATCGGGCGCGAGCACGATGTCGGCGATGAAATAGCGATGACAGCCGTCCTGCCCGTCGAGGTCATAGGTGAGCGCGACCGAGTCGCCCGTGTCGTAGACGCGCGCGATGGAGTCGTGCCAGTTGCCACCCGTCTTCTCGCCGAGAACTTCGCGGATGGTGCGGCCGAGCAGTTGATCGCGCGGCACGGCGAGCAACTGCTCGTCGTGAGTCCACGCGTTGATGAAACGCCCTTCGCGATCCAGCTCGAACACGATGCCCTTGGTACAGCCGAGCAACATCTGCAAGCGGTGTTCGCTGGCGAGCAGCTCGTCCTCACCCATCGAGCTGCATCGTACCTCTACTCGAACACACCTTCGCCAGTCGTCTCGATGGTTCCACTCACCATACAGACAGACGCTCCCGTACAGCTTCGCAACGGTAACGAGGCGAACGTTGCTTTCACGACGCCGTCGTTTGGACGGTACTCCATGACCGTCACACTCCCGCCGGAGGGAGTGGTGTTCATCCAGCAGTGATTCCCGTGCAGCTGGTAACTCGACGTCGTCATCGCGACCACCTTGCGCGGTCCGGATCCATCCCACGCTTCGGGATTGGGAATGGCGCCGACAAAGCCGTCGGGCAGCTCGAACTGCACAGAGCCGAGGAACGTGAACGGCGAGTCGTCCTCCGTGAACGCGATGCCGAGGTTGCCGTTGAAGTTGACGATCGCGCGGCCCTGCAGCGTCGCGCACGACGAGGTGAGCGTGGAGCGGAGCCCGCTGTTCGATCCGCCGTCGGTGTTGTTCATCCCACCATCGGTCGCGGTCATGCCATCCGTACCGCTCTGACCACCGTCGGTGCCTGGATCCGACGTGCCGCCGTCATTGCATGCGACGAGGAGCGCGAGCGCGAGCGCGAGTCTCATGTCCGAGGCGTATCGCGAGCACCGCGCGAGGAGAGCGGTAGTTTCTGCCAATCGCCCGACGAGAGTTTATTTCGTCGACTTCAAGTGGCCCTGGAACACGTTCAGGTCCACGGGGCCCTTGATGCCGGGAACGCGCCCCGTCTTGCTGTACTGCCAGAACGTCCACCGCGTCCACGGCGCCGGCACGCGCGGGCACTCGCTGGTGTAGTGCGCGACCCACAGTGGCTGCGACGAGAGGTCCGCGCCACCGACCTCGTCGCGCCAGAAGTCTGGCGAGGTGTACACGATCGGCTCGACGTCGAGTCGCGCGCGCACGCGATCGATCCACAGCGTGACTTGCTTCGCGACCTTTGTGGAGCCGAGACCACTCGTCACCTCGACATCGATCACCGGCGGGAGCTCGCCTTTGTCGTCCTCGATCGCAGCGATCAGCTTGTCCGCTTGCGCGATCGCATTTTCTCCGGGACGGAAGAACTGATAGGCACCTCGCGCGATCTTCGCGGTCTTCGCGTTCGCCCAGTTTCGCGTGAACTCGGGGTCGGTGACCGTGAGCCCGTCGGACACGCGGATGAACGCGAACTTGATGCCGGCGCGACGGACCTTGGACCACTCGATGCGATCCTGGTGATACGAGACGTCGATACCGGGCGTCGTCGGCCCCTCGGCGCAGCTCGGTGCATCGAGAGCCGCGCGCTCGTCTCGCGTCCACACGCGAACGACCACCAGCGCAGCGACCGCTGCCGCGAGGCCGATCATCCACAGTCGCTTTTGCATGCGTCGCTTCAACGCCTGACTCGCAGCAGATGTTCGCACAGTCGCGCGACCTCGCTACACTGCGGCATGGCGCTGCGGCTGGGCGGCTTGTCCGACCTCGATCCCCAGACGGTCCCGCTCCCCGCGGGCACCGAAGTCACGACGCGCGTCGATCGCAGCGTCGATCGCAGCGTCGATCGCGGCGTCGATCGCGGCGTCGATCGCGGCGTCGATCGCAGCGCCGGTGACTGGATGATCCCGCAAGGTGCGACTGCGCGGGTGGCGCGCGTGGATGGCGAGCGCGTCGAGGTGGTGTTCCTCGACGGGAAGCGTGCGACGTATCTGCGCAGCGAGATCACCCCGCGCAAGCTCGGCGTTGCCAAGTACGCGCAGCGCCGCGCGGCCGCGTGGGAGCAGCTGCGTCCATGCGTGGTGGTCGATACGATCGTCGGCTCGCGCGCGTGGGGCGTGGCCGATGAAGGCTCCGACGAGGATCGCAAAGGCGTGTTCGTGTTGCCGACGCCGTGGACCACGGGGCTCGTCGATCCGCCGCTGGACCTCTCGTCGATCGACGGCTCGCAGAGCTACTGGGAGATCGGGAAAGCGATCCGCCAAGCGCTGCGTGCAGACCCGAACACGCTCGAGATGTTGTTCGCGTCGCCCACCGTCGTCGATCCGATGGGTGAAGAGCTCGTCGCGATGCGAACCGATTTTCTCTCGCAGGAGATCTACGGCAGCTTCGGCCGCTACGCGCTCTCGCAGCTCGATCGCTTGGAGCACAACCAGCGCCTCGCCGACCACCGCGTCACGGTGATCGGTTGGCTCCGCGACGATCCAGCGCTCGAGCTCGATGTCGCAGCGGAGCGCCTCGCGGACACGGCGCGCATCGCCGCACCGACGAGGACCGACGCGATCGCACGCGCGCGCGAGTACATCAAGCAGCTGTATCGCTCGCTCTACGATCAAGGCGTGATCGCGGCGAACGATTGGGGGGCATTGCGCGCGGTCGCAAAAACCCAGATGGAGCTGCCGCGCGATCTGCGGCCCAAGAACGCCTACAACTTGATTCGCTTGCTCGACAGCGCGATCCGTTGGCTGTCGGGAGAGCCACCGACGGTCCGCGTTTCGGACCGGCTTCGCCCCACGCTCGTGGCGATCAAGCGCGGGGAGGTCCCGATGACCGACGTCATGGCCCTCGCACGCGAGCTCACGCCGCGGCTCGAGGTGGCGCGCCAGGGATCGCCCTTACCCCGCCATCCCGACGTCGCGCGCGCCGATCGCGTGCTCCGGGCCGTGCGCGATGCAGCAGCGCGTCGATGGCTCCTCCAAGAATCGGGACCTTGGGGTTCGAGCGCTCCGAAAGCGCCCGAGCCGCGCTTCGATGACGACTGATTTGCGCAACGAAATGCGCAATTTGCGACTCGTACGTAGGCGATTACCCACACCAAGTCTCTAGCGATCTACGTGTCGGCACGTGCCATAATTATGGGCTCATGACACCGGCGTCGCTGACGGCACCGCTCGGCGTCCAGTTCGCACCAGGAACGATGCTAGGGCGCTACGAGCTCCTAGCAACGATCGGTACGGGCGGGATGGCGAGCGTGATCCTCGCGCGCCAACGTGGTCCGCACGGCTTCGAGAAGTTGGTCGTCATCAAGGTCGTGCATCCGCACCTCGCGGAGGACCCAGCGGCGATCAACATGCTGCTCGACGAAGCAAAGGTCGCGGCGCAGATCGATCACCCGAACGTCGTGCACACGTACGAGCTCGGCGAGGCGTACGGCACGTTCTACATCGTGATGGAGTACCTCGCGGGCGAGTCGTTCCATCTGGTGCTCAAGGCCGCGCGCGCGGCGCACGCGCCGATGACGCCGTTCATGGCGGCCAAGATCGTCGCCGACGCGGCCGACGGTCTTCACTTCGCGCACGAGCTACGCGATCTCGACGGGCGTCACCTGGGCATCGTCCACCGCGACGTCTCTCCGACGAACATCGTCGTCCAGTACAACGGCTCGGTGAAGGTCGTGGACTTCGGCATCGCGAAGGCCGAGGGACGCGTGACGTCGACGCGTGAAGGGGAGCTCAAGGGCAAGTACGGCTACATGGCGCCCGAGCAGATCAAGAACGAGGACATGGACGCACGCAGCGACGTGTTCTCCCTCGGTGTGGTGCTGTGGGAAGCGCTCGCGCAGCGCCGCTTGTTCCACGCCGACAACGTCGCCGCGACGCTGATGCAGGTGCTCACCGCGGATCGCGTTCCGCCGTCGACCTACTTCCCGCAGATCCCGCACGCGCTCGACATCGCGTGTCTGCGCGCACTCGCACCGGAGCCACGCGATCGCTATCAGAGCGTCGCCGAGATGAAGCAGGCGATCGACGATGCGATCTGGCAGGCGCGCATCGGCAGCAAAGACATCGAGCAGTACATGCACTCGCTGTTCAGCGATCGCATGCGCATGCGCACCACCGTCGTTCGGCGAGCCACCGTCGAGCTCGCAGCAGCCTCCGAGCTCGGCGGCGAAGCGCTCAGCGTGTTTCGCGAGCCGGTGAGCCATCACCAGCGACCTCACTCCGGCGAGATCATTCTGGCCAGGTCACCTCGCGCGAGTACCGCGCCGCAGATCGGCGTCACTCCACGCGCGACGCCAGTACCGCCGCACCTCGTGCCGATGCCGACGGAGCGACCCTCGGTCCACAGCCTGCCGTATCAGGTCGGCCCGGTGATGCTCGAGGAGCCGCCGATGTCGGCGACGGAGCGCAGCAGCAAGGTGCTCGCGATGATGATCGGTGGCGCGATCGTCGGCGTCGCTGCGGCGTTGCTCCTCACCGTGGGAGGAGCCAAGTCATCTCCCAGCGCGAAGCCCACGACCGCCACGAACCCGGTCCTCGATCCGGACTCGCTGCCCGACGGACCCACGAAGAAGCCCGCGGCGGCCGTCGCGATCGCGCCGCCACCACCGGTTGTCGACACGCCAGCAGCCACCGTCGACAAGACCGTCGACAGGACCGTCGACCAGACCGTCGACCAGACTGCCGACCAGACCGCCGATACGGCGAACGACAAGCAAGCGCCGGCGCAAAAGCCTCGGACAAAGACGACAGCGTCCACCAGGCCGAGGCTCCAGAAGACCGAGCGCCCGAAGGTCGTCGAGGACGACAAGCCGGCCAACAAGCTCGTCGATGTAGACGATGGCGCCGACGCGGAGTCGCTGTTCAAGGAAGCGTCTCAGCTGCACATGAGCGGAAAGCTCGGCGCCGCCGAAGCTGCGTACCTGCGTGCGATCAAGGTCAACAAGAGCTACCCGGCGGCCTATCGTGGCCTCGGAATTCTCTATCAGGCGAAGGGAAACGCGAAGCAGGCGATCGATGCGTTCAAGACGTATTTGCGTCTCGCACCGAACGCGAAGGACAGTGCGAGCGTGCGGAGCCGGCTCGAGCAGTTGCAGGGAGATTCATGAAGCGCGCGTTGTTTGCCGCGATCACGCTTTGCCTCGGAGCGCCCACCGCGCTCGCGAAACCGTCGACGACCGTGTTCCCGCTCACGGCGCCGAACCTCCCGCTGAAGATTGCCTCGGCTCCCGAGGAGCTGTCCAAGGCGCTCGCCGACGAGCTCGGCGGCGATGTCGCGAAGATGCCGATCGACGACGCCGCAGGTATCGCGGGTTGCGATGCGGACGCCACCACGTGTCTCGAGACGGTGGCGGACAACTTTCGATCGAAGCGCCTCGTGTTCGGTTCGATCGTGATGATCGACGAGCGTCGCCTGAAGGTCTCGCTCACGCGCTTCGATATGGCCGGGCCCGAGCGGCTGCAGCGCACGTTCACGGTCAAGGGCTCCGTCGAGGACATGGCGGACGAGCTCGTCGAGCTTTCACGCTCGCTGTTCGACGGATCCAAAGAGAAGGAACCGGAACCGGATCCGATCATTTTGGATCCCAAGCCGGTCTCGAGCGGCGAGACCAGTGGGAGCACGATCGTGATTCTCGTCGGTGGCGGAGCGATGACACTCGTCGGCGCCGGCTTCCTGTACTCGTCGTACTCGATCAGTCAGGACGTCGTGAGCTTCAAGCCAAAGACCGAGGCGGACTTCCAACGCCTCTTGCCGCTCGAGCAGAAGGGCGCGCAACGTCAATTGATCGGGACCGTGCTCACGGGGGTGGGCGCGGTGGCACTCGGTTACGGACTGATTCGCTTGGTGCTGGATCGAAGTTCGGGGGCCTCGGAGTCCAGCAGTCTCAGTCGGCGGCTAACACCTGTGCCCGTGCAGGGTGGTGCTGCCGTCGTCTATTCGATGGAGTTGCCATGATGAACCTCCGAATCGCGCTCGCGCTCGTCCTCTTCGCCGCGGGTTGCTTCACGCGGGTCTCCGAGCAGTACGCATGCTCTGACGACACCGACTGCAACGGTGGACGCATCTGCGGAAAGATGAAGTACTGCGTTATCCCCGACGAGCTCGGACCCGATGGCGGGGAGGTGGACGATGCGGCGGACCCGTGTATGACGTTTGGCTCGCGGCACTTCGACGCATGCAGCATTCCTCGCCCGACGGGCCCGATGTCGCTGACGATCGCTTCGACGTATATCTACGACACGTCGACCGGGACGCTCCTCGATCCGAATAACGTTCCGTCGACGCCGCCGACGATGATGGTCGGCGACGCGCGCGTGCTCTCGGTCGATTCGTTCTCGCTCGCTGCAGGCGCCACGCTGCGCGTTCGCGGAAGCGCGCCGCTCATCATCGCGGCGTGGGGAACTCTCGATGTCAGCGGCACGATCGATGTCTCGAGCAAAGACGGAACCGCGGGTGCCGGTGCGCAGCCGTTCGCTACGCCGAGCACGTTCTGTACGACGCATCAGTCGGCCACGCCTCCGCAACAAGGCAACGGCGGCGGCGGTGGTGGCGGCGGCGCGATGCAGAGCAACGGTGGCGCCGGAGGCAGGGGCGATAACAACAACGGCGGCTCCGCTGGCGTCGGCGCGCTGACCGCGCCTCCATTGCTCGCCGCCGGATGCGCGGGCGGTAAGGGCGGCGATGGTGGCGGTGGCACGACCGGCGGCCTCGGTGGTCTCGGCGGTGGAGCGATCCAGCTCACCGCACGAACGTCGATCTCGATCGCGATGACGGGAAAGATCCACGCGGGTGGACAGGGCGGACGTCCCGCTGTCGGCGGCGCCGGTGGCGGCGGTGGTGGCGGCTCGGGCGGAATGATCGGTCTCGAGTCGCCCTCGCTCACGGTCACGCCGGGCGCGATCCTCGCGGCCAACGGCGGCGGCGCGGGCCAGGGCGGCGGCAACGGGAACAATCGCCCGAACCAACCGGGTCAGGATGGAAAGCTCGCCGCGGAAGTGGCGCTCGGTGGCAAGGAGAACCCCAACGGCAGCACCGGCGGAAACGGCGGAGATGGAAGCATCAGCGCGACCGCAGCGGGCACAGGCGCGAACGACGGCGCGGGTGGCGGCGGTGGCGGCGGTGGAGCCGGCTACATCACGATCAAGGCGATGACGCGCAACGATAGCGGCGCGACGTTCTCGCCGGTGCCCACCATCGTTCAGTGACCACCGATCCCTGGAGCGTCCTGACGGACAAGCAGCGCGTCGTGGCGCGCGCGTTCCTCGCGGTTCGCGATACGGAGCGCACGCATCTGGTGATCTATCTGTCGGGCGCTCACGCGTACGGCTTTCCGTCACCCGACAGCGATCTCGATCTCAAGTGCGTGCACATCGCGCAGACACGCGAGCTCGTGGGCCTCGCGCCGCCCGCGGACAGCGCTGGTGATCGCATCGAGGTGATCGATGGCGTCGAGCTCGACTACGGCTCCAACGAGCTCGCGCCCGTGTTGCGCGGGGCGATCAAAGGCAACGGCAACTTTCTCGAGAGAATCCTCGGCGACCTCGCGCTCGGTGGAAGCGAGCTGCTCGCGAGCGCGCGCGACGTGGTGCAACCGCTGCTCTCGCGACGTTGCGCGAAGCACTACAGCGGCTTCGCCTTCAGCCAGCTGAAGCTCTTCGACGAGAAACCCACCGCCAAGCGCGCTCTCTACGTGCTGCGCACGGCGGCGACGGGCAGATGCCTGCTCGCGCGCGGTGCGATCGTCACCGACGTCGCGAAGCTCGGCGACTTCGTGCCGCGCGAGATCGACGAGCTCGTCGCGATCAAGCAGCAGGGCGAGCGCCAAGAGCTCGATGCCGCGCAGGTCACGAGGTGGCGCTCGCGACTCGTCGAGGCGATCGCGGCGGTCGACGCAGCAGACGAGATATCTACGCTGCCACCCGATCCGCCGGACACCGCGGTCGCGGAGGCCGATGCGTGGCTACGCGAAGTGCGGCGCGCGCATTGGTAGTCACGGCTTGTAGCTGAAGCGAGCGCTGACGTTGCCCTTGGCTCCTGCGCCGATCTTCACGGTCATCGACTTTGCACCGAGCGTCGGGTGCCACGCCTCGAGCGTGTAGGTGCCCGGCGCCAGCCCTTTGATCTCGAAGACGCCGTCATCTCCGGTGACCGCGAAGTATGGATGGTCGGAGACCACCGCATAGGAGTGCATCCACGGGTGCACGTTGCAGACGATGTCGATGACATCGCCCGCGACCGCCTTCGCGTCGAGAGACAGATCGGCGCCCTTGGGCTCGTGTGGCTTGTTGAACAGCGACTTCCCGCCCTGGATCTGGCCGTTCACGTTGTGGAACGTGCCGTCGCTGTTCTTCACGACGAGCCTCTGCCCCGGCATCACGCCGACGACGCGAGGGACGTAGGTGCAGTCCTTCTGATCCAGGACCACCGGCGCCGCGGGCGTCGACACCTGGCCCATCGCGCCGTTCTTGATCCGCACGAGGACATCCTTGAGCTTGCCCTTGGTCACGACGACATCCTCGTCGAGCTTCTCCGTCTTCGCGCAGTAGGGATCCGTGTCTCGGCGCAGCGGTGCGCGCGGAGGCGGCTCGCCCTCGTAGATAACCGTGCCCTTGATCGAGCCCTTCGGAGCGGTTTGACCAAATGCGGGAGTCATCATCAACGCGGTCGTGGCCAAGATAGCGGCGCGCATGCTCCCGCTAGTATGCTCCCACAGTGGCCGAACCGCCCGTGAAGCTGGGGAGCTTGGACACGGTCCCGCCCGCATTGCGCTATCGCCTGCGGGATGCGCTGGCCCTCGTGCCGCGCGATGGTGCACCGCTCGAAGGTCTCGCGGCGGAGCGCCTCGATCGCGTGATCGCCGACGGAGAAGCGTGGCTCGGCGCCGATCCGTCGCTCGCGGACGTGGGCTACTGGATGCTCGACGCGAAGCACTCCGTCGAGATGCGCCGGCACGCTTGCATCTGGCTCGCGCGCTTTCCCTCGGCGGAGACGGCCAAGCGGCTCGCGCGTGTGGTCACGGATGTGTCGACGCCCGACCCCGTGCGCGAGCAAGCGACGTGGACGCTCGGTTATCGGCAGCTGCGCGGCATGCATCCGTCGACGCAGTGGTCAGCCGATGCCGTTCAGATCGCCGACGAGGCGCTCGCCAAGCTCGCCGATGCTGCGACCTCTGCCGGTAAGGTCGCGGGCGAGAAGCTGCCACTCGCGTTGCGCCACGTGCACTCCGATATGACCGCCGCGATCTTCGCGAAGGCGCCGGGCCTGTGGGGCGAAGCGCTCGAGTGTTTCGCGACGCCGCCGCTCGCGCGCGTGTTGTTCGTCTCGATCGGCGATATCCCGTCACAGCACCGGATTCGCGTGCTGCGCTTGATCGCGGCCACGCTCGGCGAGGAAGCGGTGCCGCTCCTGGTGTCGCGCTCGTCCGATGTCGCCATCGACGAGCAGCTCGAGATGCTGTTCCTCGCGATCACGTTCGGAGGGGAGAAGCACCTGGGGCGCTTCGAAGCCGCGTTGAAGGGAATGAAGTACAGCGATCTGTTGCGCCAGCGCGCGAAGTGGCACCTGCAGCATCCCACGGTGGTCCCGACGGTGCGCGGGCTTCGCGTCGCGCGCACCACGGCGGTGACCGCGCCCGCGGATCGCGCGCCGCGCTGCAAGCAAGCCGCCGACGATCTCGGTGCGCTGACCAAGTTCGCGCGGCACCCAGAGGCGTACCTCTACACGATGTGGGGCTGGGCCGTGCGTGGCTCGGGTGATCCGGCGCGCGCGCGCGATCTGGTCGCGGCACATCCCGAGTCGCAGCACCTCGTGCGCGATCTGTACATGGAGGACCTCGCGCGGCGCGGTCGCGTGAAGCAGCTCGCGGCCGCTGCGCAGACGCTGCAGGGCGCCGATGCAGGTGCGTTGCATCTCGCGATCTGGGGGCGTCCGTTCGCGGCGCTCGAGCTCGCAGCGACCGCGCGGCTGCACACGCCCGAGCTCGTGTGTGCCCGTGCTCTCGCCTGTTATCGCGCGGGGCGTCCCGATCTGACGGCGCGCATCCTCGCCGAGGATCTGCCGCCGTCGGAGATCACCGACGACGAATCGCTGAAGCCGTTCCCCGGTCCGGACGAGCAATGGATGATCGAGCGCGCACCTGCTGCGCGTCGGGCGATCGCTGCGCTGGCCAAGGGGCTCGAGGGCGTGCTCGACCTCGCGGAGCCTGCACCGATCGATGCCGAGCCGGATCTCGCATCGCTCGCACCGATCGAGGCCGTGATGCGCCGGCTCGGTCGCGGCTTCCCCGGAGCCACGGTGTATCTCGCGGGCGAGTTCAAGCACCTGAACAAGGAGCAGATCACCGCGGCGATCGAGAGAGCGGGCGCACGCGTCGTCAGCGGTCCGTTTCCCGGCACCGACTACTACGTGCATGGCGATTGGTGCCCGGTGCAGACGATCGCGCAGCTCGAGCGCCAGGGCGCGCGGCGCGTGAAGCGCGGGGAGCTCGAAGGCGTCTAATGCCCGCTCTCCGCAAACCGCATCGCGTAGCGTTCTTGTTGCCGTCCGTGACGATCACCGGATCGGACGTCGGAATCTCGCACGAGGTCGCCCTCGTGCTGTGGATCGCGTGCATCGAAGCGGCGCAGCGCCATGCCGGTCTCGCGGTGTACGACGCCGAGTCGACGCCGCTGTTTCCGAACGAAGCGCACTTCACGCCGCAGCACGCGGTGATCGGTGCGACACCGACGGACCCGTTCTACGCGACCACGCGACGCGACGAGCTCGTGTGGCTAGAGGTCGCGCTGCCCAAGCACGACGTGAAGCTGCACGCACTCGCTCGCGATGGAAAGCGCGACGCGTTCCCGGGAAGCGGCGCCAACCTCGGCGACCAGATCAACAACGCGTTCACCGCGTGGCTCGCATCGCGTGGACTCTCGCCGCTCGATCGGCGCCACCCCGCGCACGATGCCGCCGAGCTGATCGCGGCGGTGCGTCCGATCGCGCCCGTCCTCGTCGAGCAAGCGCGTGCGTGGGCATTACCGACGGCACCGACGTGGTCCCTGGTGATCGACGGCGGCGCGGATGACAGCGCGCCCGACGTCGAAGACGCGAACGCCGATCTGTCGCTCGAGATCGAGATCGAGGCAGTCGATGGCGAGCCGCCAAAGCCCGTCGCGAAGTCATCGCTCGGGAGGCCCGCGGCGAACAAGCTGCCGCAGAACGCGCTCAGGGTCGCTGCGCTGCGTGTGCTCCAGCTCGCGCTGCGAGAAGACCTCGACGATCTGATCCTCGCCGTCGATCCGGAACAGCCGCAGGCGTTGTTCGCCAAGTTCCGCGCGGAGGGTGCGCAGGACTTCGCGCTGCTTCGCCGTATCATCACCGCGGCGCCGTGCTGGGCCAAGCCATACGCCGAGCTCGATCGCGATACGAGCAGCGAGCTCGAGATCGTCGCTGGCGCAGGCATCGCGGCGCTGTGTCGTCCGCAGCACCTCGACGTGATCGAGCGCGTCGCCTCGCTGCTCGAGGGCTCCGGGCTCGTCGATGAAGGCATCCGCCTCCTCGATCGCGCGCAGGCGGCGCTGAACGAGCAATCGCGCGCTCACCTCGCGCTGCTCGGTCTTCATCCATTGACCGGTCGCGTCGGCGCGTGGCTCGCGCGCGCGTCGCGCAGTGCTCGCATCCACGGCTGTCCGATGGACATCCACTTGCCGTGGTACCCGGATCAGATCCAGGTCGATCTGTGCGTCAGCGACGCGCTGATGAATGTCGGCCGTCTCGACGAGGCGATCGCGCTGCGTGCGAACCGGCTCGAGGGACGCGAGGCGGCGTGGCCGCGACACACGCGCATCCTCGCCCGCTGGCGCAAGGACCCGCGCTACGTCGCGTGGTGCTACGCGCTCGAGGGCTACTTCCGCGGCGATCCGGCGCGCACCGTCGAGGGCTTCGGGCGGATCCAACCGGGTGATGATGTCGATGTCGCGGCGCTCCTCCACGCCCTCGTCGCGACAGGGCGCGAGGACGAAGTGGCGCTCGCGTGGGCAGAGTTCGGCCTCGGTCGCGATCACACGGGGCCGGTCGCGCGCCTCGCCGCTGCGCGCGCGCTGTTGTCCGCGGGCGAGTGGCGTCGTGGCATGGAGGAGATGTGGCGCGTGGAGCTCGGCGAGCCGGGGCGGGACGAGCACGTCGCGATCGCACGGTGCGGGCAGCTGCTCTCGTGCGCTCCGATCGACGTCGCGGAGGCCGCGCTCGGCGAGCGTGTCGCGATCGGTGCTACCTCGATCGCACGGCGCATGGCGCGCGATGTCGCCGACTTCGTTCCCGGTGCCGCGAAGAGCTCTGTCGTCACGCGGGCTCTCGGCAAGGTGACGCCGATCGAGATCGATCCCGCGTCGACGAGCGGCTTCTCGCCCGACACGCGCAGCAAGAAGGCGATCGACAGGTTCTTCGACGGGATCACGGTGAAGCGCGATCCGGACAAGGACTCCGACGACACGACGCTGATCCGCAAGGCCGACGAGCACGTCGCGCGCTGGCTCGAGGTCACGTATGCGGAGGCGGGCGCAGAGGACGCTCGTGCACTCGCACAAGCCGCGACGTACATGGCCGCGCATGCGCTCGCGCGCTACCTCGCCGCCACGACGATGCCAGCGAGCCCCATCACCGGTGCGCTGCGCACGATCGCGGCGGAGTCGCTCGCGCTGGTGCGCACGCATCGCGAGCACGTGACGGATCGCGACGCCCGCGCACTGCTGCGCATGATCGAGCCGCTGCTCCGTCGTGTGGATCGCTGGATCGGTAGCGCGTGGCTCGGCACCGTCGAGCGCAGCCTCGGCATCGACGAGCGCGCCGCGGGCGATGTCGCCGGCTTCGCGCGCGAGCAAGCCACGATCGCCGCGCGCGTGCTGGGTCCCGAGGAGGCCGCGGTCCTGGCCGCCTCGATCGCGCGCCTGCATCGCGAGCAGCCCAAGAACTGGGCCGCTGCGGTCGTCGCGCAGGCCACGCAGCTCGCGCTGCACACGGGCTACCTCGGCGCCGAGGAGTGGGCCGACGCGATCGTCGCGCAGCTCGCGGCCAAGGAGATCGAGCTCGAGGACGCGATCGACGAGCTACACACGACGTGCTACCTGACGCAGGGCCTCTCCGCGAAGCCCGCGCTGCACGCCGCGCGCGTGTTACTCGAAGCGCGTCGTGGTCCGGCCGCCGTGTCCGTGTTGATCGCGGGCCTGCCGGCCGCCGAGCCCGCGTGGCGTGACCAGGAGCTCGCCGCACTCGCCGACGCGTGGTCCAGGTTGTCGATCGATATCCCGTTCGACTTCGCGAAGGTGGCGACGCAGCTGTTCGAGGCGCTGCAGAAGGGCGACGCCGCACGCGCCGAGAAGCTCGGCCGCTGGGCGGTCGCGTACGACCCGACCAACGCGGAAGCGCATCGCAACCTCGGGCTCGCGCTCGCGCAGCAAGGCAAGGTCGCCGACGCGCTCGTGCACCTCGTGCGCGCGACACCGGATCAAGCGACGCAGATCCTCTCGGGCGTGCTGTACCAAGCCGGCAAGCTCCCCGACGCGATGGCCGTGCTCGACTACGCGAGCCGCTGGTACGTGCGCGCGGATCAATGGCTCACGTACGGCGGCATCGCCTACGCCGCGATGGACAACCCGCGCACCGTCCACGCATACAAGCTCGCGTACGAGCTCGATCCCGACGCGTTCGATGCGACGCAGCTCAATGCGTATGCCGGCGTGCTCGACGAGGTCGCCGACTACGACACGTGCGAGCAGATCGCGAAGCACATGCTCCGCGTCGCGGGTGACGACCTCATGTGGCTCACGAACGCGTGGAATCACCTCGCGTGCGCCAAGATCGGGCAGGGCGCCTTTGACGAGGCAGAGAAGCTCGCCTCCGATGCGGTCGCGAAGAATCCGCTCCCGGACAACACCGCCAGCTTCGCCGCCACACTCGACCGCGCGAAGAAGAAGCAGAAGACCACGCCCCCCGACGCAGTGCCGCCGGGGAAGTCGCGCGATCCTGTCTACGAGCTCATCGACGCGAGCGATCTGACCGCGGCCGCCAACGCGCCCGACAAGAGCTGGCGTACAAAGCGCGCCGCGATCGAGGCCATCCGCTTCCGCTTCTCGTCGGAGAACGCGGTCGCGGTCACGCCTCGCGCTCGCGCAGCATCCGCGACGCTCCTCGCGGAGGCCGCGGAGAGCCGCGATCGCGACGTCGTCATCGCGCGCTGCACGGCGATGCAGATCCGCGAGCAGGCAGCATTCGCGCGCGACCCGATCCCGATGCTCGGCGATCGCATGACCCGCGAGGCGTTCTACGCCGAGTTCCGCGCCCGCGGAGGCGTGGTCCTCGGCGACGACGCGCCGCCGCCGCCGCCGTTCAAGGATCGCGTGGTTCTTCCAGGGAGCCCGATCTCGCGCGCGAGCGACTACATCGCGTTGCTTCGTGATCTGGGCGCGATCGATCCCCGCGAGGCGATCGCGCAGTTCGGCCTCGACGACGCGACGTATCTCGAGGTCGCGCGTGCGTGGACCGCCGCGATGGACGCCGATCCGACGATCGCGCAAACGATCGCTGCTGGCCTCGCGAAGCGTTAGCTAGGCGGGAAGAGCCGACACCCGAGCTCCTTCGGGATCTGGTCGAAGGTGATGTCGACCTTGAGGACCGACGTCTTGCTGGTGAAGCGGATCAGCGTCGCGCTCGCGATCTCGCGTCCGCCGGAGAGGAGCTTGGCCGTCCAGTCCTTTCCGATACCGGCCTCCGTCCCTTTGTGACAGGTCACGAGCAGCGCGCCGCCCGAGACCTTGACGTCGACCACGCTCGCATCGACGTAGCCGAGCTTCTTGGCATCGGCCACGTACGTCCATCCGACGAGAGCCACCAGCAACACCAGGACGCGCATGCGTCGAGTCTAGGCGGACGTGAGGCCACCGTCGACGACAATGAGCGTGCCGGTCGTGAACGAGGCAGCGTCCGAGAGCAAGTACACCACGGACCCCGCGATCTCGACGGGCTGTGCGTGGCGCGCGAGCGGCGTGCGATTCACGACGTGATCGCGCAGCATCGGGTTCTGCACGATCGCCGACGCGAACCGCGTCTCGACGAGGCCGGGCGCGATCGCGTTCACCCGGATCTTCGAGCCGCCGAGCTCGAACGCGAGGGTTTGCGTCATGCTGATCACGGCGGCCTTCGTGGCGCCGTAGATGCCCTGCATCGGCGCCGCGCGAATGCCGGCGACGCTGGCGATGTTGACGATCGAGCCGCCCCCGTCGCGAGAGCGCGCGTGCTTCACGAACGCGCGTGCGCCGTACAGATATCCGCGCACGTTCACCTCGAACGTCTTGTCGATGGCCGCATCCGGCGTGTCGATCAGCGGGCCGAAGTACGGGTTCGTCGCCGCGTTGTTCACCCAGCCGTCGACGCGGCCGAACTTCGCGACGGCCTTGGCGAGGAGCGCGTCGACATCGTCGGCTTTGCCGGTGTGACACGCGACGGCGATCGCCTGTTCGCCGAGAGCGGAGGCCACCTTGTCGAGGTCCGCTTGTTTGCGCGAGGCGAGCACCACGCGTGCACCGCCGTCGACACACGCGCGCGCGATCGCTTCGCCGATGCCTCGGCTCGCGCCAGTGATGACGATGACCTTGTCCTTCAGCATGGCTGGGACGCTATCACTTACGTGCGAGTCAGCGATTGAACACGACGATGTAGCTGATCGAGTACGTGATGCCCTCGGAGCGAATCCCCACGTTGCCGGGGGTCAGCGGGGAGACACCCTCGGTGCCCGTGGCGATCGTGCCGCGCGAGTCGGTCGTCGTGCAGATGATGTTGTCCGCAGACGTGTTTCCCTGCAGACGGATCGTGAACGTGCCCGTCAGACGCTGGGCGGCGAAGTGCTCGGGTGCGTCCCAGAAGTCCCAGTTCGTGCCCACGCCCGGTCCCCACGCGGAGCGATGGAAGTCGGTCTTGCCGGAGGACGCTTCATCGAAGTAACCGCAGAGCACGTAGCCTTCGGCGCCCTCACCGATCGTCGCTCCGAGCACCACGTGGGGGACGATGTTGGCTTCCTGCTTGCCGCCGATCACGATGGTCGGCCGCGACCACGGCCCGCCCTGGACGATCAGCGTGGCCGCCTGGTTGTTCGTGTGGACGTAGGAGTCGCCCATCTGCTGCCACGTCCCGGTCGTGGTGATCATCGGCGGGACGACGTGCATCGGCAAGAAGCGCACGATCGAGTCACCGTTTAGCGTCGGGTTCGGATCGCACGCGTCGCCGACGGTGTCGTTGTCCATCACGTTCGCTTGGTTCGCGTTGGCGACGTGAGGGCAGTTGTCGCAGACATCGCCGACCGAGTCGTTGTCCTCGTCGTGCTGATCCGCGTTGGCCATGTTGACGCAGTTGTCCATGGCGTCCGGAACGCCATCTCCGTCGTTATCCAACGGCAGCGGCATCGCATCGATCATCGCGTCGAGCTCGTCCGCTGCGTCGTCGCTGGTCGCGTCCTCGATGACCGCAGCGTCGTGCTCGGTTCCGCTGCGGTCGCACGTGCCGTTCACGCACACGAGCGAGCCGGGACACGCGCCGTTCTCCCCGCACGGAGACCCGGGCTGCGCGCTCGGGTTGAAACAACCCGACGCCAGCCACGCGAGGACGATCGCCCAGCGCATGGGCTCAGGATCACCCCAAAGACGGCCTCGGCGCAACGAACTTCCTCACCTGGAGCTGTCGTCATCGGGAACCGGCACTTTGCGCGCGGAGAGCGTCTTGCGAACGAGGGCCCACACCGCGCCCGCGTCGGTGGTGACGTCGTCCCAGCGCCCGGGAAAGCGACCGCAGAACGAGGTCTTGAGGATCTCGGGCAGCGAGCGCTTGCCGTCGTCGGCGAACAGCGGATGCTGGAGGTACACGCAGGCTTCGTCGGTGGCGCGGACGCTGAGGCTGCCGGGCAGATCGGGAGCGTTACGGATCGCGTCGGCCACCTCGATGATCGTCTCGATGTTGACCGGCGGGATCTCGGGATGGCGCTTGGTCAGAATGTCGAGCTCGGCCTTGGGCGGCGGATAGTCCATCTGTAGTGGAGCGAAGCGATCGAGCTGCGCGGCGTCGATGCCGAACGTGCCGGTGAACTCGCGGCCTCGGTTCACCGCAGCGATGAACTGCACGTTGTCGGGAATCGGAATGAACGTGTTCTCGATCGGATGGAACACGCGGCGCGTCGCGTCGAGCGCCGGCATGAGCGCGTTGCGCGCGCTCTCTTGGCAGCGGTTGAGCTCGTCGAGGAACACGAGATAGCGCCGCTCTGGATTCTCGCTCGCTTCTTCGAGCGCGGTGAGGATGTCCGTCTTCACGAAGTCCGTGACCGGCGACCCCGAGGCAGACGCGCGGACCTGGATCGAGACGAAGAAGTCGCTCGCCTCGACGACCGCACCACAGTTGAAGAACACGAAGACCATGCCGAGGCTCTCGGCGATCGAGCGCGCGAGCACGGTCTTGCCGCAGCCTTGCGGGCCGTCGAGCAAGATGTTGAGCCCGCTCTCGAGGAGGACCTGCAGCTTCTTGGAGACGTTCGGATCGAGATACACACCCTCGATGCGGAACGGTGCGCGGCCCGTGTACTCGACCTCGATGCGGCCGCGATCTTCACGGTCGGGTTTGTGCACCGCGATGATGCGCACGATGCACGGAACCCCGGCGACGATGCGATCGTCGTTCGACAGCACGACCTTCGGTGCGCGTCGGCCGTCGAGGTGCGTCGCGCGTAGCTTGAACTCGGAGTCTTCGAGCGTGTTGGGGAAGAACGTGACCTCCACCGTGCGGCCTGGCGTCAGCTCTTCGAGGGTCCACTTCGAGGGCATTGCCCAACGCTATCAATCTCGTGTGTGAGGCACTCGTAAGGCGACGATGAATCGACGGGGCGAATCGCTCGAAGTCGCTAAGGTTTGGTCGATGTCGGCCATCCCCCAGCACGCCGTGGTGCTCGCGGTCCGGCCCGAGGTGGATGGTGGGCGCTATCCGGCAAAGCGGGTCGTCGGTGAATCCCTCGTGATCGAGGCGGATATCGTGACCGACGGTCACGACGTGCTGCGTGCGATCGCGCTCGTTCGCGGGCCGGGTGAGAGTACGTGGCAGGAGCTCGAGCTCGAGCACGCCGGCGACGATGTGTGGCGCGCGACGCTCCAGCTCGGCCAGCTCGGTCGCTGTCACTACAACGTGATGGCGTGGGTCGACGCGTTCGCGACGTGGAAGCGCGGGCTCGAGCGCAAGCTCGCCGCGAACGTCGATGTCAGCGTGGAGCTGCTCGAGGGCGCGCTGCTCGTCGACGAGGCACTCGGTCGAGGTGGCGATCCATCGCTGCGGGAGTATGCGGCTCGACTGCGCGGCGACGCGCCGGTTCTCGAGCGTGCAGCGATCGCGCAGTCCGCGGAGCTCGCCGCGCTCGTGGAGCTCGTCCCCGATCGTTCGGCGGCGGCGCGCTACCGCCACGACCTCGAGGTCTTCGTGGAGCGTCCGCTCGCGGCCTGCTCGGCGTGGTACGAGCTGTTCCCGCGGTCCGCGCGTGGCGACGGAACGCACGGAACGTTTCGCGATGTCGAGGCGCGCTTGCCGTACGTCGCGGAGCTCGGCTTCGACATCCTCTATCTGCCTCCGATCCATCCCATCGGCCTGTCGTTCCGCAAGGGCCCGGACAACGCGCCGGCGGCCGGGCCCCCGGATCCGGGAAGTCCGTGGGCCGTCGGCGCCCATGGCGGCGGGCACACCGCGGTGCATCCCGATCTCGGCACCATCGACGACTTCGATCACCTCGTCGCAGCGGCGCGAGCGCACGACATCGAGATCGCGCTCGACATCGCGTTTCAAGCGTCGCCCGATCATCCGTGGGTGACGGAACACCCGCACTGGTTCCGGCAGCGGCCCGACAAGACGATCCAGTACGCGGAGAATCCGCCGAAGAAGTACCAGGACGTCTATCCGTTCGACTTCGACAGCGCCGATCGCGACGCACTATGGTCCGCGCTGCGCGACGTGTTCCTGTTCTGGTGCGAGCACGGCGTGCGCACGTTTCGCGTCGACAACCCGCACACCAAGCCGATTCCGTTCTGGGAGTGGTGCCTCCGTGAGGTGCACGATCGCTATCCGGACGCGGTCTTTCTGTCCGAAGCATTCACGCGCCCAAAGCTCATGTACGCGCTCGCGAAGTCTGGCTTCTCGCAGTCGTACACGTACTTCACCTGGCGGACCTCGAAGTACGAGCTGCAGAAGTACATGACGGAGCTCGCCGGCGTGGCGGACTTCTTCCGCCCCAACTTCTGGCCGACCACGCCGGACATCTTCCCCGAGCACCTCGTGCACGGAGGCCGGCCGGCGTTCGCGGTGCGCTTCGTGCTCGCGGCGACGCTCGCGAGCAACTACGGCATCTACGGGCCGTCCTACGAGCTCTGCGAGGCAACTCCGCGGCCCGGCGTGGAGGAGCTCGCACGGAACGAGAAGTACCAGATCCGCGCGTGGAACCTCGACGACGAGCAGTCGCTACGGCACCTGATCGCACGGACCAATCAGATCCGGCGCTCGCATCCGGCGCTGCGCACCGATCGCGGTCTGCGCTTCCACGAGACCGACAACGAGTTTGTCATTTGCTACTCGAGGCGGTTTGGCGACGACACGATTCTCGTCGTTGCCAATCTCGATCCTCATCACTCGCATCGAGCGTGGCTGTCGCTCGATCTCGCTGCACTGGATATCGGCCCCAACGACGGGTTCCAGGTGCATGATCTGCTCGGAGGCGCGCACTACGCGTGGCGAGGCAGCCGCAACTTCGTAGAGCTCTCTCCCGACCAGACTCCTGCTCACATCTTCGAGATCCGGCGCTTCGTACGCAGCGAGAATCAATTCGAGTACTTCCTATGAACGATCCACAGGCCACGTTGTCCCAACCCATCGAGCTCGCCGACGATCCGCTCTGGTTCAAGGACGCGATCATCTACGAGGTTCATATCCGTGCGTTCCAGGACTCCACGAACGACGGCATCGGTGACATCAACGGCTTGATCTCGCGGCTCGACTACCTGGCCGACCTCGGCGTCACGGCGATCTGGGTGTTGCCGTTCTATCCCTCGCCGCTCAAAGACGGCGGCTACGACATCGCCGACTACACGAACGTCCACGAGCACTACGGTACGCGCGAGGACTTTCGCCACCTCCTCGAGGAAGCGCATCGCCGTGGCATCCGCGTGATCACGGAGCTGGTCCTGAACCACACCTCGTCGGAGCACCCGTGGTTCCAGGCCGCGCGTCGCGCTCCACCGGGGAGCCCGCAGCGCGACTTCTACGTGTGGAGTGACACGCCGGGGCGCTACGAGGACACGCGCATCATCTTCAAGGACTACGAGACCTCGAACTGGGCGTGGGATCCGGTCGCAAAGGCGTACTACTGGCACCGCTTCTATTCGCATCAGCCCGATCTCAACTTCGACAATCCGGCGGTGCACGACGCGCTGTTCCGGGTGATCGACTTCTGGATGGAGATGGGCGTCGATGGGGTGCGGCTCGACGCGGTTCCGTATCTCTACGAACGCGAGGGAACGAGCTGCGAGAACCTCCCCGAGACCCACGACTTCTTGAAGAAGCTGCGCGCGTATATCGACAGCAAGTTCAAGAACCGCATGCTCCTCGCCGAGGCCAACCAGTGGCCCGCCGATGCCGCCGCGTACTTCGGCGAGGGCGACGAGTGCCACATGAACTTTCACTTCCCGCTGATGCCGCGGATGTTCATGGCGCTCGAGACCGAGGACAGCTTTCCGATCGTCAACATCCTCAAGCGAACGCCGCACATCCCCGACACGTGTCAGTGGGCGACGTTCCTTCGCAACCACGACGAGCTCACGCTGGAGATGGTCACCGAGGACGATCGCGACACGATGTATCGCGGATACGCGGCGGAGCGCGCGGCGCGCATCAACCTCGGTATTCGCCGGAGGCTCGCGCCGCTCCTCGGCGTGCGGCGCAAGATCGAGCTGATGAACGCGCTGCTCGTGTCACTGCCCGGCACGCCCGTCCTCTATTACGGCGACGAGATCGGCATGGGCGACAACGTATACCTCGGCGATCGCGACGGTGTTCGCACGCCGATGCAGTGGTCGAGTGATCGCAACGGTGGCTTCTCTCGCGCGAACCCGCAGAAGCTATACCTGCCGACGATCATCGATCCCGAGTATCACTACGAGGCGATCAACGTCGAAGCGCAGCAGAGCAACACCTCGTCGCTTCTGTGGTGGATGAAGCGACTGATCGCCAAGCGCAAAGAGCACCGGTTGTTCGGTCGCGGAAGCATCGAGTTCATGACGGGCGACAACGCGCGTGTGCTCGCATTCGTTCGCGAGTACGAAGGGGAAGCGATCCTCGTCGTCGCCAACCTGTCGCGCTTCGTCCAGTGCGCCCGCCTCAACCTCGAGCAGCTCAAGGGCGCGGTGCCGATGGAGATCTTCGGGCGCATGACGTTCCCCGAGATCACCGAGGCGCCGTACTTCATCTCGCTCGGACCGCACGACTTCTATTGGCTGCAGCTCGTTCGCGGGCAGCAGAGCGACACCATTGTCGAGCGGCCCACGCTGCAGGCAACGGCGAGCTGGAACGACATCCTCGCGCCTGCGCGCCGCAAGGAGCTCTCGCGCGTCCTGCTCGCGTATGCGATGCAGCGGCGGTGGTTCCGCGGAAAAGCGCGCAAGCGCAAGCACGTCTCGATCGACGACGTGATCTCTTTCGAGGGGCCGCATCGCTTCGCGATCGTGCTCCTGCACGTCGAGTACGACCATGGCCCGGCGGAGACCTACGTGGTTCCGCTCGCGTTCGCCGAGGACTCGGATCCCGCGGAGACGCTGCGGGTGCCGTCGCTCGTCATCGCGCGCGTCGAGATCGCCGATGCTCCGGGACGTGGCGCTGTCGGTGGTGTCCTGTACGACGCGTTGTGCGCCGAGGCGTTCAACGCGAAGCTGCTGAAGGCGATGATGGGCGGCTTCCGCGGCACGGGTGCGCACGGTCGCCTGACCGGCGACGCGTTCGCAGCGCTGCACGACGTCGAGGCGCAGGCACTGGTCCCGCGCCTCGCTGCGGCCGATCAGAGCAACAGTGGCGTCGTGTACGGCGATCGCTTCATGCTGAAGCTGTTCCGCATCATCGAGGCGGGCCCCAACCTGGAGCTCGAGATGTCGCGTTACCTCACCACGCACGATCCGACGTACACGGGCGTGCCGCGCATCGCGGGTGTCCTCGAGTACTCGCAGGCAGGAAAGGAGCCGAGCACGCTCGGGACTCTGTTCGAGTTCGTTCCGAACCAGGGCGATGCATGGCAGCTCGCGCTGGACTCGCTGAGCCGGTTCTTCGATCGCGTGCTCTCGGATCCGAAGCGGCCGGACTCTCCGCCCGAGGAGCCGGGATCGCTGATCGAGCGTGCGCGTCGTCCTGTCTCCGACGTGGTCGTCGATTGGATCGGTCCGTTCCTGGATCGTATTCGCTTGCTCGGCGCGCGCACGGCGGAGCTCCACGAGAGGTTGGCGAACGCGCCCGCCGAGGATCCGCTGTTCGCGCCGGACCAGTACGACATCATGCACCAGCAGTCGATGTACGGCTCCGCGATCGCACACACGGCGCGCACGTTCGATCTCGTGCGCAGTCGCTTGCGAGACATGACACCCGAGCAGCGAGCACTCTCCGAGGAGGTGCTCTCGCGCGAGGGCGATCTGGATCGCGTGTTCGCGCGAATCGCCAAGCGGCGTCTCGACGCGATTCGCATCCGCGCGCACGGCGACTTTCACCTCGCGCAGGTGCTGTGGACTGGTGACGACTTCAAGATCATCGACTTCGAAGGAGAGCCGGGGCGTCCGCTGTCGCAGCGCCGCGTGAAGCGGAACCCGCTGCGCGATGTCGCCGGCATGTTGCGCTCGCTGCGCTACGCGAGCGCCGAGGGGTTGCGCAACGGTCAGCGCGCCGACGACATTCCGCGTCTCGACGTGTGGGCACATGCCTGGGCGCGATGGGTCACCGCTGCCTACCTCGGCGGTTACCTCGAGAGGGCGCAGGGCACGCGCCTCGTCCCGCGCAGCGACTCCGATCTCGCGTTGCTCCTCGAGTTCTTCCTCCTCGAGAAGTGCGTGTACGAGATCGGATACGAGATCAACAACCGTCCCGAATGGGTCGAGATCCCGATGCGCGGTCTCCTCGAGCTCATGGCGGTCGTTGCATGAGCGCGCCGTTCGGCGAGCTCGACGCGCACCTCATGCGCGAGGGCACGCACCCGAGGCTGTTCGACAAGCTCGGAGCGCACGCGATCGCCGGTGGCGTACGGTTCACCGTGTGGGCTCCTCACGCGACGGCGGTCAGCGTGATCGGCGATTTCAACCAGTGGCAGTCGGGTGCGACGCCGATGCGCGCGTTGCCGGACACGAACGGCGTGTGGACCGCCGACGTCCCCGGCGTGCAGCGTGGCGCGCTGTACAAGTACGCGATCCGCACGCCCGATGGTGGTGAGGTGCTCAAGGCGGATCCGTTCGCGATCCGTCACGAGCGAGAACCGAACACGGCGTCCGTCGTGTGGACGGCCGAGCATGCGTGGGGCGATGGGGCATGGATGGCAGAGCGCGCCGCGCGCTCGCGGCTCGACGCGCCGATCGCGATCTACGAAGTGCACCTCGGCTCGTGGATGCGCGTGCCCGAGGAGGGGAATCGATCGCTCACGTATCGCGAGATCGCGCCCGAGCTCGTCGAGTACGTGACGGAGCTCGGCTTCACACACGTCGAGCTCATGCCGCTCACGGAGCATCCGTTCTTTGGCTCGTGGGGCTACGAGACCACCGGCTACTTCGCAGCGACGGCGCGCTATGGAACGCCCGAGGATCTGATGGCGCTCGTGGATGCGCTGCACCGCGCGAACATCGCGGTGATCCTCGATTGGGTACCAGCGCACTTTCCGACGGACGCGCACGGCCTCGCCAACTTCGACGGCAAGGCCGTGTTCGAACACCCCGATCCGCGCCTCGGATTCCATCCCGAGTGGAACACCGCGGTCTTCGATTTCGGTCGACAAGAGGTTCGCAGCTTCCTGCTCTCGAGCGCCCTGTACTGGCTCGAGACGTTTCACGTCGACGGGCTGCGCGTGGATGGGGTCGCGTCGATGCTGTATCGCGATTACAGCCGCGGTCCGGGGCAGTGGATTCCCAACGCGCGCGGTGGCAACGAGTACTTCGAGGCTGTCGAGCTTCTCCAGCGCTTGAACACGGCGATCGCGCGCGAGCAGCCGGGCACGATCACGGTGGCCGAGGAGTCCACGGCGTGGCCCGGCGTGACGCGTGATTCCAAGGACGGTGGTCTCGGCTTCACGTTCAAGTGGGACATGGGCTGGATGCACGACACGCTGGCGTACTTCGCAGAGGACCCCGTGCATCGAAAGTTCCATCACAACCTGCTCACCATGCGCGGCCTGTACGCGTGGGCGGAGCACTTCGTGTTGCCGCTGTCGCACGACGAGGTCGTTCACGGCAAAGGCTCGCTTCTGCGCAAGATGCCGGGCGATCGATGGCAACAGTTCGCGTCGCTGCGCCTCTTGCTCGCGTACATGTACAGCCTGCCGGGCAAGAAGCTGTTGTTCATGGGCAGCGAGATCGCACAAGAGCGCGAGTGGAACCACGACGACAGCCTCGACTGGCATCTCCTCGAGGATCCCGCGCATCGACAGATTCACCTGCTCGTCGGAACGCTGAATCATCTGTATCGGAGCGAGCGTGCGCTGCACGAGCTCGATGCAGAGCCAGGCGGCTATCACTGGCTCGAGCCCAACGACTCCGAGCGATCGGTGCTCGTGTACGAGCGCATCTCGCGCGGTGGGGAGCGCATCGTCTGCGCGATGAACTTCACGCCGGTTCCGCGGCACAACTATCGCGTGGGAGTCCCCGCGCCGGGACCGTGGCGCGAGATCCTCAACACGGATGCGATCGAGCTCGGTGGGAGCGGGCAGGGCAACTTCGGCGTGGCGGAGACAACGCCGGTGCGCGCGCACGGACGTGGGCTCTCGCTCAACGTGACGTTGCCTCCGCTCGGCGCCGTGATGTTCAAACGCTGAGCAGCTGCGGCGCGAGCTCGTCGAGGAACCGGCGCTGATCGCCTTCGCGCCAGCCCACGTGATGCACGTACACGCGGTCCGCGCCGCACGCGAGCTGCTCGCCGATCCAATCGACATGCGCGCTCGGGCTCGCGGAGATCTGGATCGCTTCGCGCAGCTTCTCGACGGGAAGGTGCGCGCTCGCCGCGTCGAAGAACGCCACGCGCGCCACGTCCGACTTGAACGCGGTGTCCTCGAGTCCGGAGTAGGCCCACGCGCGGGCGATGTGCTCGGCGTCGCTCTCGGTTCGCGCGTGTGCGATCGCGGCTTGCACGAACACGGGTTTTCCTTCGCCACCTCCCCCGCGAAACGCAGTGATCATCTCGCGCAGCGCCTGGCTGTTCGCGGCGACCGTGATGAGTCCGTCCGCCCACGAGCCCACCCAGCGAGCGGTGTCGACCGAGAGCGCGGCACCGAACAGCGCCGGCATCTGGGCCGGTCGCGACCACACCTTGGCCTCGTGCACGCGGACGCGTCCTTCGTGCGTGACGGTTTCACCGCGCAACAGTGCGCGCATGACCGTGACACTTTCGCTCAGGCGCTCGCGCCGCGCGATCCTCGACGGCCACTCGTCGCCGGTGATGTGCTCGTTCAACGCTTCTCCCGTGCCGAGCGCGACCCAGAACCGGCCGGGATACATCTCGCCGAGCGTGGCGATCGCCTGTGCGAGAACGGCGGGGTAATAGCGCTGACCGGGCGCGGTGACCGTGCCAAACGACAGTGAGGTCGCCTGCAACGCGGCGCCGAGCCATGACCACGCGAAGCCCGCGTGTCCTTGACCCTCGCGCTCACTCCAGGGAGCGAAGTGATCGGAGCACATCGCATGGGCGAACCCGGTGTGGCCGGCGGCGATCGCGTTCGCGAGCAATCGGCTCGGAGCGTGTTGCTCGTGCGAGCAATGGTAACCGACGCGCATGGAATCGCGACGTGCACCGCGTGTACCAGACCACTCTCACGCGCACCTCGGTCGCGCTCTGCGGCGAATCGTTCACGCTTGTCTCGATGCTCGAGTTCCAGAGTTACTTGCTCGATGTCGACGGCACGCTCGTCGATAGCACCGACGCGCATGCCGCCGCGTGGGCCGAGGTGCTCACCGCGCACGGCTATCCGATCGAACCATCGCGTGTCCGCCCGTACATCGGCATGGGCGGTGATCGCTTGATCGAGGAGCTCGCCGGCATCGCGCGCGACGACAAACGCAACAAGGCGATCGGCGAGGAGCGCGGCCGGTTGTTCCTCGAGACGTACCTCTCGCGCGTACGTCCGCTGCCGGGCGCACGCGAGTTGCTCCTCGCGCTCCGCGATCGCGGCACTCCGTTCGCGATCGCCACGGCAGCGAAGAATCGCGAGCTCGAGCCGCTGCTCGCTGCGGGCGGCATCGCCGACCTCGTCGGTCTGCGGACCACGTCGAGTGATGTCGACGAGTCCAAACCGGATCCCGAGGTCGTCGAAGCGGCGCTGCGCACGTTGGGCGCCGATCCCGCGAGCACGGTGATGGTCGGTGACACGCCGTACGACGTTCTCGCTGCGCGCGGAGCGAACGTCGCGTGCATCGGGTTCACGACGAGCGGTTGGACCGCAAAGGATCTCGTCGGCTGCACGGCCGTGTTCGCGGGGCCGGCAGAGCTCGCGCAGAAGCTCAGTTGATCGCGGCGAGCGCGAGGTCGGCGGCGAGCTCGAGATCGAGCGCCTGGCCACGTGCGAGCTTGTCCGCGCGCGCGTCCTGCCAGCTCGCTGGCAAGCGCAGCGACCAGTTCGCGTCGTCGACGAGCCCGGGCACGTTGAAGCGCTCGGCGATACCGAACAGGTCCGCGAAGAAGATCGAGACGTTCTCGGCGCGCGACAGCAGCAGCTCGGCGAGCATCGCGCTCGCGAAGTATCCATCGCTCGTCAGTCGCTCTGGCCTCGGGAGCCGCAGTCGCTGGACGAGGTGACGCGCCCATTGCTCGCGCTTCGCCGGCACCCACTCGTGAAGGAGCGCGAAGATCGGCGCGGTGTCGTGATTGCCGAGCATCACCCAGTCCTGTCGCATCGCGTTGTCGGCGAGATACACGTCGTCGGGATCCGCGAGGTTCGCCTTCTGCGTGATGCGCCAGCGGCCGAGGTCGTAGCGCGCGAGCACCGCCTCGAGGGGCGTCGGCATCGTGCTGAGCACTTCGCACGAGAGGTCACTCGCTTCGCGACCGTTCGCGCGCGCGCTCGCGACGAGTGCGTCGAACAGCGCGGCATAGCGATCGATCTGGTCGGCGTCGAGCAGGCGCACCCAGCGATCGGCGTAGCGCGGCTGCGATCGATCGATCTGCACGGCGCGTGCGATCGACAACGGTGCGAGGGCAGGGTGGTCCTCGAGATCGGGCGACTCGAACAAGCGAGCGCCTGCACGCACCGCGCACGTGGGATCCGGGTCGTCCGCGCGATAGACCCACGGGCAGATGAGGCCGTGCGGGTGATCGATGCGCAGGCTGTCGTACTCGGCGAACGCTTTCTCCGCGCGCGCGAGTACGAGTGCCTTCGCGGCGCCGTCGTACTGCGCGGGATCCAGCACGGGATAGCCCCACGGCTGTCCCTCGGGGTTCGTGCGGCTCGGCGGCGCACCCATCACGTAGTCGCGTCGAAACACGGGCGCGTAGGCCCACGCGTCCGCATCCGCGTAGCCGACCTGCAGGTCACCGTACAGCGCGAGCCCGACGCGCGCCGCCTGTTGGCGCACGCGTCGATGCTCCTGGTGCACGAGGAACTGACCGAACGCGTGGCGATCGATCACATCAGCATGCGCCGCGACGAGCGCGTCGGTGCGCGACCGATCGCCGCGGAGCCACAGATCGCGAACCGCGTCGGGCCAGCTGCGAAAGCCATGTCCGCCGTGCTGCGCACAGATCGCGAGATACAGCGCTTCTCGCTCGAGCCACGCCGCGTTCGCCGTGCGAAACGCAGCGAGCTGCGGTGTCAGATCCGCCCGTGCGCCCGCGCGATGTGCGCGCCACGCGGCGTCCACGAGCGCGTGCATCGTGTCGAACGCTTCGCGGTGGTGTGCGCGGGCATCGCTCGCGCGTGCGGTGACGTGCGCGAAATCGACGAGCCCCTCGAACGCGCCGCCTGCCCGTAGCGAGGCGATCCCGATGTTGCCGACGTGCCGGCCGAAGATCGTGCTGTCGTACGGCGATGGATTGGAGCGCGACGTCTGCCCTTGCGGCCCGAGCTGGATGCCCGTGAACCCGAGCGACTTCGCGTACGCGAACAGGCGCGCGGCGGCGGCAGTTGCTGGCGAGCCGCGTCCGATGTCCTCGTCGGGATCCGACGGAAACGAGACGTCGTGGATGGCGAGCAACAGGCGGCGCACGCCGAGTCGCGCGAGACGGTCGGCGATCGGTGCGCGCGTCATCCGCGCATTCTACGGCCTTCTTCCACGCCGCGCGCGCTCGTCACGTCGATGACGCGCTCGGGGTACCAGCGCGATCACCACGATCTGGTTCACGCGGGAACCGCGACCGGCTCCGCGACGGCCGCCGCCGCTGCGCGTCGCTCGCGCTTCTCGATGTCACGCTTCTCGCGCTCGGTGCCGACGTACGGCTCGCGCGTTCCCATCAGGTGATCGAACCACGGCTTCGTCACGCACCAGTTCGCGTGCTGGTTCGGCCCCATGTGGTGATCGTAGTGCCACGGCAGATGCTCGCGCGCCCACGCGGGATCGAGATGCGACTTCTTGTGCACGCGATAGTAGTTGATGCCCGAGTAGATCATCGTCCCGACAAAGAACGGCGCGACGGGCGCGAGCGGCAACAGCGCCACACCGGCCACCGTCAACGCGAACACCTCTTTGCTCTGGCCGTTCCACTTGCGGAGCGGCGCCTTGTAGTCCGCGTCGAGGTTGCCGTTGCGCCGCGCGTTCCGATGGTGCTCGTACCAGTGAAACGACCAGAAGCTCTTCTTGTCGAGTGCGAGCCCGTGCTCCACGTACTTGTGGAACGCCCACTCTGCAGCATTGGCGACAATCAGACCGACGGGAATTCCAAGCATGGCGACCTCTCGTTAAGCGCTCTTGAAAATCGTGACCAACTAGTCACATTATTACCCCGTGGCCCGACCACGCACAAGCCCAAAACTTCGGCCACCCAAAGCGCCCCGTCACCGCCCGGGCCCCGAGGGCGGCACGCGCGACACCAACCGCAAGGTCAACCTCGACCGCTTGTGCGAAGCAGGCTTGGCCCTCTTCCTCGCCGAGGGCACCGCCGCCGTCACCATCGATCAGATCGCCGCCCGTGCGGGCATGGCCAAAGGCAGCTTCTACCGCTACGTCGAGGACAAGGCCGAGCTCGTCGCTCGCATCCTCGAGCCGATGGTCACCGACACGGTCGGCGCACTCGACCGGTGCGAGGCCGCCCTGCGCTCTGCCAAGCCCGCGCAGATCAGCGCGATCTACCTGCAGCTCGGCATGGAGCTCTCGCAGGCCATCCCGCGCCACGCATCGCGCGTCCTCCTCTATCTCCAGGAAGCTCGCTCGCCATCGGGCGGCACGCGCGCCGCGATCCACGCGTTCGCCGATCAGATCACCGCGCGCGGCGTCACGCTCACCGAGATCGCGCGCGACCAGAAGCTGATCCGCAACGTCGATCCGCACGTGTCGGCGATGGCGGTCATCGGCGCGATCGACGCGATTCTCTACGCGCACCTGCGCGGTCGTGACACGCGCCGCGCGTCGGTCGTGATCCCCGAGCTCGTCGAGATCGTGCTCCGCGGCATCCGCGAGTGAAGCGCGCTTGCCCTGCTCGATGTCGGCGCGTTTGCGTCTCTACATGGCGTGGTCAACGCAGCTCGCGTACCTACGGGCGCGCGAGCCGGCTCCGCGGGTAGTACATCGCCACGAAGCATGCGAAGAGCTCGGGTGCCCACACCACGGGCCCGCCGGCGATGGCGAAGAGCACCGTGGTGCCGACCGTGATCGCGATGAGGCGTTGGCCGCCGAGCTCGAGCATGCCGTACACGCGGATGATCGCGGTCGGGTACTGGCGCGCCCAGGCGATGCACAGCGCATCGCCGATCGCCCAGCCCGCCGAGCGAGAGAGGTGCATCGAGCCCGGGGCGATCAGCACGAGGAGCGTCGTGATCGCCGCGGCGCCGAGGATGATCTCGAGCATGAAGCGGAGGAGACGACGATCGCCCCAGCGCACGGCGAGGTCGCCGCCGAACTTGAAGATCGAGACACACGTGACGATGATGCCGACCGGTGAGACCTCGATGAACGCCCAGGTCACGAGCCGCCAGACCTCACCGCGCAGGACCCGATCGGGCGAGAGCAGCATCCACTCGGCGAGCAGGTCCCCGGTCAGCATCGATGCGAGCGACGCGAAGAGCGTCAGCAGCATCCATCGCTCGACGAGCGTGCTGGATCCGAGTCGCGGCAGGCGCATCGCACGATTGTATCGGCGAATGCGCGCGCGATGATCTGGTAGCGTCGGTACGTGTTCACGCTCGCCGATGTCGATACGTACGCGAAGTCGCTCGCCGGTGTGACGATCGGCGAGAGCTGGGGCCGCAAGACGTGGGTCGTGAACGATCGGGCCTTCGTCTGGGATCGGCCGCTCACCAAAGCGGACATCGCGCGCTACGGCGATGCCGAGCTGCCGCACGGCGAGATCCTCGGCGTGCGTGTCGAGAGCCTCGACGCGAAGGAAGCGCTGCTCGCGATGGACCTGCCGGGCTTCTTCACGATCCAGCACTTCAACGGCTGGCCCGGGCTTCTGATCGAGCTCCGGCTCGCCGACCCCGACGACGTGCGCCGCGCGATCTCGCACGCGTGGACCACGATGTCGACGAAGAAGGCCACGTCGAGAAAGCGCGTCGTGTCCGCGAAGAAGCCCGCCGCGAAGAAGCCGGCCGCGAAGAAGCCGGCCGCGAAGAAGCGCGCGGGCAAGAGGCCCGCCGCGAAGAAGCCGGCCGCGAAGAAGCCCGCTGCGAAGAAGCCCGCTGCCAAGAAGCCTTCGTCGAAGAAGCCGGCTCGCGCGCGCGCGAAGTCCCGCTGAGCTGGGCGTTACGCGCGCAGCGACTCGAAGTCGAGATCGAAGCGCGCGAGGTACTTGCGCAGCCGATCGGCGTCGTTCTTCGTCGTACGCGTCGCGAGCGACTTCGCGAACAGCGTGCGACCCGCGGCCGACAGCGACGGCGCTGCGCGGCAGACGGCGATCACGTCGGCGAGCTGCACGCGATCGAAGCGGTCGAGCGAGCTCGCCGTGGCGCCGAGGAGCGCATCCAGATCGTCGCCGCGCGTGACGCTGCCGAGGCGCGCGATCTCGACGTCGACGTCCTTGGTCGCGATGCGTCCGCCGTCGGCGAGCGTCGCCATGCGCCGGATCGCGGCGCCGAAGTCGCGAAAGTTGGCGGGCCACGGCGCGGACTCCGCGAAGCGCACGAATGCATCGCGGGCAGGCTTGGCGAACGACACGCGTTGGCCGAGGTCGGCGGAGACGCGCTCGAGCTCGTAGTCGAGGTTCGGCACGATGTCCTCGGGGCGCTCGCGCAGCGCGGGGATGTGAAACGTCCATAGCGCGAGGCGTGCGAGGAGGTCCTCGCGAAAGCGTCCGGCGCGCACGTCCGCGGCGAGATCGCGGTTCGTGCCCGCGACGAGCTGGAAGTCGCTCGAGACCTGCTTGTCGGCCCCGAGCGGATAGAAGCGGCGCTCCTCGATCGCGGTGAGCAGCATCGCTTGCTCGTCGCGACCGAGCTCGCCGATCTCGTCGAGGAACACCATGCCTTTGTCGGCTTTGCGCAGGAGGCCCGCGCGCGCTTCGGCCGCGCCCGTGAACGCGCCCTTGCCGTGGCCGAAGAGTACGGACATCGCGATGTCGCCGCGCAGGGTGGCGCAGTTGACGGCGACGAGCTCGCCCGCGAGGTGCTGTCGCTCGCGCTTGAGCTCCCACAGGCGCTGGCAGAGCACGCTCTTTCCCGTGCCGGTCTCGCCGGTGAGCAGCAGCGGATCGCGCGAGCGCGAAGCGACGTGCTCGAGCTCCTCGATCATCGCGTTGAAGCGCGCGTTGCGCGTGTCGATGCCGGCTTTGAGCAGCGACGCACCGCGGGCTTGTCGTGCCTTGAAGCGCGCCGCGAGGCGATCGAACTTCGCGACCTCGAGATCGATCACCTCGATGCGCCCGGCAGGATTCTCGCGGATCGCCGCGCGGCCACCGAGCGTGGGCGATGACTGCAGCAGCACGCCCGGCATCGCGCGCGTCTCGCACAACAGGAACAAGCAGATCTGCACGACGTGCGTGCCGGTCGTGATGTGCAGGTAGTAGTCCTCGTTCGCGCGCCACTTGTAGCTCTCCGCGAACGTGTCGAGCGAGGCGTAGACCTCTTCGAAGTCCCACGGGTTCGCGAGCGGGAGCTCGTGCACCACGACCTCGGTGTGCGGCGACACCTTCTGGATATCGGCGACCACTTGCTTCGCGAGCACGTCGCTGTGCGGCTGGATCAAGAGCTCGAAGCGATCGATCGGGAAGTCGGGCTGCAGACAGATGCCCACGGTCGGGCGCCATCGCTGCCAGCGCTGCTCGGTGTGGCCGCTGTCCAGCTGGGTGCCGAGCAGGCCGATCACGACAGTCTTGCGCGCCATATCCGTAACGATAATACCGTATCGCGTCAGATATTCTAGGAGCTCCTAAGCTATCGAGACCAAACGAGTGGATGGTTGGTTCGCGGGCTGCACATGGTCGGCTCGCTATGTCGAACTACCAGCTCATCACCACCGACTTCGCTCCGATCAAGGCGTGGACGCAGGGCGTCCCGTTCGAGTCCGAGGCGGAGGCGCAGCTGCGCCGCGTCGCTGCGCTCCCGTTCATTCATCAGTGGCTCGCGGTGATGCCGGACGTGCACGCGGGGATCGGCGCGACCGTTGGCTCGGTGATCGCGTGCAAGCGCGCGGTCATCCCGGCGGCGGTCGGTGTCGACATCGGCTGCGGCATGATGGCGGTCAAGACGTCGCTTCGCGCGGATCAGCTCCCGGATGACCTCCGCGCGCTGCGCCTCGCGATCGAGTCGGCGGTTCCGCACGGCCGCACCGACAAGGGCGGCTCGAACGACCGTGGTGCATACGGCGACCCGCCGGCGCGCACGATCGACGCGTGGAAGACGCTCGAGCCCGGCTACGCGCAGATCCTGTCGAAGCACGCTTCGGCCGGAAACGCGCAGCGCGTGAACCAGCTCGGAACGCTCGGCACGGGAAACCACTTCATCGAGCTGTGCCTCGACGAGGCAGGCGCGGTGTGGGTGATGCTGCACTCGGGCTCGCGCGGAATCGGTAACCGCATCGGCTCGTACTTCATCGAGCGCGCGAAGGCAGAGATGCGTCGCTGGTTCGTGAACCTTCCGGATCAGGACCTCGCGTACCTGCCGCAGGGATCCGAGCTGTTCGACGACTACGTGCACGCGGTCGAGTGGGCGCAGCAGTACGCGCGCACGAACCGCGAGCTGATGATGGCAGCGACGATCGAGGCGCTCCGCACCACGGGCCTCCTGCCGGAGTTCACGGCGCACCTCGAGGCCGTCAACTGCCACCACAACTACGTGTCGTTCGAGCATCACTACGGCGCGAACGTGATCGTGACCCGCAAGGGCGCGGTGCGTGCGCGCGACGGTGAGCTCGGCATCATCCCGGGATCGATGGGCGCGAAGTCGTTCATCGTTCGCGGAAAGGGAAACCCCGAGTCGTTCACGTCGTGCTCGCACGGCGCGGGCCGCTCGATGTCGCGCACGAAGGCAAAGAAGCTGTTCACGCTCGACGATCACGCGGCAGCGACCGCGGGTGTCGAGTGTCGCAAGGACGCAGACGTCATCGACGAGACGCCTGCTGCATACAAGTCGATCGACGACGTGATGGCGGCGCAGGCCGACCTCGTCGACGTCGTTTACACCCTGAAGCAGATCGTCTGCGTGAAGGGCTAGGCCGCGAGGCCTGAGGAGAAAGGAGAGATGGCCATGTCAGACGTACAGAAGCGTGACCTCGTACTGCCGCCCGGCAGCTACGCGTATATGCAGGACGTGACCAAGGGCGTCGTGAAGACGTACTCGGGTCCCACCGTGATCAACCCGACCGCGCAGGAGCGGCCGGTGATCTACGACGCGGACAAGAACACGTTCCGCACGGCGTCCTCGCTCGAAGAGGCGATGCGCATCTCGCCGATCGCAGCGGAAGGTCACTACATCATCCTTCGCAACCCGGCGAAGGGGAACAAGCATCCCGACGAGGGAAGCGCGCAGCCGAGCGCGGAACAGGAGATCGGTCGCACGATCATCGTGCCGGGCCCGGCCACGTTTGCACTGTGGCCCGGTCAGGCCGCCGAGGTCGTCGAAGGTCACCACCTGCGCTCGAACCAGTACCTGCTCGTCCGCGTCTACAACGAGGACGAGGCGCGCAAGAACTGGAGCAAGGCGGTCGTGAAGCCCGCCGACGGCGAAGTTGCGACGGCAGCGGTGTCGTCGGCGCCGGCGGATCTCACGGTCGGCAAGCAGCTGATCATTCGTGGCACGGAGGTGTCGTTCTACATCCCGCCGACGGGAATCGAGGTCGTTCGCGATGGCGAGCAGTACACGCGTGAAGCGTTGACGCTCGAGCGTCTCGAGTACGCGATCCTCGTCGACGAGAACGGCAAGAAGCGCTACGAGGTCGGTCCGCAGGTCGTGTTTCCGCTGCCCACGGAGCGGTTTGTCGAAGCGCGTGATGACGGAGGTGCTCGCACCAAGAAGTTCCGCGCGGTCGAGCTCAACGAGATCCAGGGCCTCCACATCAAGGTGATCGCGGACTACACGGAGAACGGCGTCGTGCACCGCGCCGGCGATGAGCTGTTCATCACCGGCAAGGACACGGCGATCTACTTCCCGCGCGAGGAACACTCGGCGATCAAGTACGACGGCAAGGCGAAGCACTTCGCGACGGCCATCCCTGCGGGCGAAGCTCGCTACGTGATGGATCGCCTCACGGGGGCGATCCGGACGGTGCGTGGCCCCGCCATGCTCCTGCCGGATCCGCGTCACGAAGTGATCGTCCGCCGCGTGCTCACCGATCGCGAGTGCTCGCTCTGGTACCCGGGTAACGCCGACGCACTCGCATACAACCAGTCGCTGCGTGCGCTGATCCACAACGTTCCCACCACGCGCCAGGGCGTCCTCTCGGAGGGCGACGTGGAGCGCGGCGGCAAGCGTGTGGCAAAGCCCGCCGCGCACATGGTGATGGAGTCGTCGCGTGTCTCGGGTGATCAGGCGCTCGTCGCCGACGAGTTCTCTCGCGCGTCGACGTACTCGCAGCCGCGGATGGCGCTGCTCGACAACAAGTACCAGGGTGCCCCGCAGCTCGCGGTGTGGACCGGCTACGCAGTCCTCGTGACTTCGAAGACGGGCCGCCGCCGCGTCGAGGTGGGGCCCACCACGGTGCTGCTCGACTACGACGAGACGATCGAGGCGCTCGCGCTCTCGACCGGCAAGCCGAAGACGACCGACAAGCTGCTCGAGACTCCGTTCCTTCGCGTCGAGAACAACCAGGTCACGGACATCGTCGAGGTCGAGACCTTCGATCACGTCTATGTCCAGCTGCGCATGTCCTATCGCGTGAACTTCGCCGGCGATCCGCTCCAGTGGTTCTCCGTCGAGAACTACGTGAAGTACCTGTGCGACCACGTTCGCTCGACGCTGAAGGGCGCGGTCCGGAAGCTGACGGTAGAGCAGTTCTACTCGACGTCGACGGACACGATCCGCCAGCTGATCGCAGGCATGGAGTTCCCCGCCAACGGCATGCGCATCCAGGATGTCGACGTTCTCCAGGTCACCCTGAAGGACGACAAGATCCGCGCGCTGCTCGAAGCGGCTCAGCACGATGTCGTGAAGTCGAACATCGACGTCTCCAACCTCACCCGCGAGCTCACGGTCACCAAGCAGCGCGAGGCCATCATGCGTGAAACGGCAGAGGTGAAGGCCCTGACGAAGATGCGCACCGACGACCTCGCGCGCGAGTTGGCAACGAGCGAGCTGGCAACGGCTCTCGCTCGCATCGCCAACACGCTGCGCGAGACCGACGAGCGCAAGAAGCTGGTCGAGGCGGAGCAGTCGATCGAGTCGTTCAAGCTGTCGCAGCGCATCGATCGCGTGAAGCGCGAGCGCGAGCAGGAGCTGCACTTCACCGCGCGCGAGCAGGAGAAGCGCATCGAGATGTTGCGCGCCGAGGCCGAGACCGCCGTGCTGCGGTTCCAGGCCGCGTCGGGCAACTTCAGCGAGGCGCTCATGCAGCTCTCGCGTCACGAGACGCTGGTCAAGGTCGCCGAGGCGTGGGGCGTGCAGCGGGTTGTCGAAGGCGAATCGCTCGGCGACACGCTGTCGCGGTTGTTCCACAACACGCCGCTCAAGCCGCTGGTCGACAAGCTCACGCTGACCAACGGCAACGGCGACTAGAGGTAGCCCGCTCGGATCGACGAGATCCGCGCGGGCAGTTGTTTTCTGTACGCTCAGTCGCTCCTCCTCCTCCTCTCTGACGTGACTTCGTTCTGGATGCGTCCAGATGAGGACTCTCCCCTGGGACCACGAAGCGCGTACTTCGATCGGCGGGTACAGACGGTTGATGATCGACAGGATGCAGAGCTGGATGCCCTCGCGGAGATTCTGGAGCGCGACGAGGAGCTGCGCCCGAAGATCGAGCGCGAGAAGGTCGAGGTCGCGCGCTGCACCGTCGAGTGGCTCATGCGCGACATGGGCCGCTCGACGGTGCAGTACGCGGGCGCGCGTTCAAGGTCACGACCGTCGCCGACTGGGTCGGGTTCGTCTACGTCGCCTTCCTCATCGACCTGTTCTCGCGTTGCATCGCTGGCTGGCGCGTCTCGAAGTCGCTGCGCAGCGACCTCGCCCTCGACGCGCTGGAGCAGGCGCTGCAGGCGAGGCCGCGCAACGACAAGCTCGTGCATCACAGCAGCCGCCCGTGGCGCACCGCCGGCGACGTCGAGTACGCGACGCTCATCTGGGTCGACTGGTTCAACAATCGCCGCCTCCTCGAACCGCTCGGCTACGTGCCACTGCGGAGTTCGACGAGGCGTACTACCGAAGTCACCCCATGGCGGCATGACTCACGAAAACAGCCTCCGAAGATCCCGGGGCGGTTCAGCTCGTCGCGACCACGCCGATCAGGTGTGGACGTGGGCATCACGAAGCCGCCGGGCCCGACGAAGGGCACGCACTTCTCGCTGTACGTCATCCTCGATCTGTTCAGCCGGTACATCGTCGGCTGGCAGCTCGCAACGCGCGAGTCGGCCGCCGTCTACCAGGAGCTCGTCGAGGCGTGCTGATGACCGCGAAGTCCATCGCGCTGCTCTAGTACGAGAACGTGCTGATCGATCCGTACTCGACGGCCGCATCGTTCGACGGCTGGCGCGATCTCGACGAGGT
>JAEYYV010000049.1 GCA_023428295.1 Pseudomonadota bacterium | reverse complement strand
CTGTCGAGCTGTGCTTCGACGACCGGCGCAGCCTCCACGACCGGCGCTGCTTCTTCGGCGACAGGCGCGGCGCCCGCGGCGTCTTCGCCGGCCGCGACGGACTTCGTTTCGCCGAGCGGTGGCTCGGCGACGGGCGGCGAATCATCGACGGGCGGTGGCGGTGCCCAGCCACGGCGCGTGACCGCAACGCCGCCGAGCTTCTGCGCGAGCTCGGCGGACGCGGCTTCGATGTCGATCTCGAGCGGCGCCGCAGAGCGATCGAGCAGCGCGTCGAGCTCGGCGTCGAGATCGCTGCCCGCGAGTGCGCGCGCCATCGCCATCACGGCGTTCACGTCGACATCGTCGTCGAGGTCCGGCAGGCTCACGGTCACCGCCGCGACGGGCCCCGACGCGCGATCGATCACCTCTTGCAGCGCGGGGCGCTTCTTGCGCGGCGGCTCGGGACCGAGCGCCGTCACGGTGTGCACCTTGGCGATCGCGATCGGTCCCGACGCGCGACGCGGCGCCGTGAGCACGCGCGCTTGCTCGGGCTCCTTCCGTGGAATCGGTGCGCTCTCGAAGATCGGCGAGCTGTCGCGGAGCGGTGCCGACTCGAGGATCGGCGCGCTATCGCGCAGCGGCGCTCCGGTCGGAGTCGAGTCGCTCGCCGGTGGAATCGCCGCCGGAGCCGCGGATGGTGCCGAGCTGCCGGTGCTGGTCGATTCGCCCTTCGCCGCATCGATGTCGGCGGGCATCGGGATCGCCACGTCAGCGAGACCCAGCTCGCGCCGCTTCGCGAGGATCTTCAAGATCACGTCGCGGCTCTCGCGCGTCACGCGGGTGAGCTCGATCGCCATGCCAAACGCTGCGCGCGGATGCTCCGGATCGGGCGCCTTGCACGCGCGCACCTTGCCGAGCCCGGTGATGACGACCTTGTCGTCGACGAGCCGCAGCTCGAACTTCACGTCCGCACCCACAGCTTGCAGCGACTTCGTCGGAAGGAACAAGCCGGACTTGCCGACGTTGGGCGCGAACCGAGCGGCCAACGTGTCGACGTCGTCGTAGCGGAGCTTGATCCGCAGCACGACCGGAGCGGGTCGTGCCCCGCGTGGATCGTCGGACGGCATGAAGGGCTAATTATCCGCCCTCCGACGAGCGCGGGACAAGTCTACGCGCCCGACGAACGCCAGGCGCGTCGCAGCTCAGTTCCCGATTTCCCAGCTGCCCTGGACCGAGATCCACGAACCGTCGCGCTGTTCCCACCTCGGCTCGCGATAGCGGTAGCCAGCGCGTGCGCGCTCGTAGTGGCCTGGCACCCAGACCCACTGGTCCCCCTGCCAGTTCCAGTTGCCGCGCACCCAGACATATCCGGCGCGGTTGTCGTAACGCTCGACGCGCAGCGCGGGCGGCGCGCTCGTCGGGCCGACGCTGATCCAGCCGCCATCGACGGCGACATACACGCCGTTCTGGTGCTCCCATCGCGGCTCGCGCCAGCGGTAGCCACGACGCTCGCGCTCGTAGCGTCCGCTCACCCAGACGTAGTCGTTCCCGTTCCAATCCCAATGGCCACTGATCCACACGTGGCCGGGACGGCGGTTGTAGCGCTCGACGCGCAGCGGAGGCGGCGCGCGGTGTGCGCGACGGTGGTCGCGGATGTCGCGACGATCATCACGACGATCACGACGGTCGTCACGACGGTCGCGACGATCGTCACGGCGGTCGCGTCGATCACGCTCCCAGCGGTCTGCAATCGCCGGCGCCGCTGTCCCCAGAATCAGCGCAGCCACCAAGATCTTCTTCAACATTCGTTAGGCCTCCACACGGACGAAGGCCAACACTAGCGCAGGATGATGTAGGCGTGCATGGCCCGAGGAGTGTGCCGACCTGCCGACGGGCTACGCGTGCTCTTCCACCCACTTGCGCGCTGCATCCAGCGCTGCGGGCACCGCTTTTGCGTCCTTGCCACCACCTTGCGCCATCTCGGGCTTCCCTCCCGCGCGTCCGCCGAGCTGCTGCGCGATCTCACCCAAGAGCTTTCCAGCCTGCACCTTGGCCACCAGATCCTTGGTGACCATCGCGACGAGCTTCACTTCGCTGCCGCCCGTGCCTGCGAGCACGACGACACCAGAGCCGAGCTTGTCGCGCAGCTGATCGCCCGTGTCACGCAGGACTTTGGCGTCGTCGACGTCGATCGCCGCCGCGAGCACCTTGATGCCCTTGATCGTCACGGCCTCGCTCATGAGGTCACGACCGCCACCACCGGACGCGAGCTTCTGCTTCAGCTTCTCGATCTCGCGCTCGAGCGCGCGCACTTCCTCGCGCGACTTCTCGTACCGCGATGCGACCTCGAAGATCGGCGCCTTCATCTGCGCCGCGGTCTTGCCGAGCTCGTCCTCGAGCTTGCGCAGATACTCGAACGCGCCCGCGCCGGTCACTGCCTCGATGCGACGCACGCCCTGCGCGACGCCGCTCTCGCTGAGGATCTTCATGAGGCCGATATCGCCAGCCCGGCGCACGTGCGTGCCGCCGCAGAACTCGAGTGACTCGCGGCCGATGTGCACGACGCGCACGACCTCGCCGTACTTCTCGCCGAACATGGCGACGGCGCCCTTCTGCTTCGCCTCTTCGATCGGCAGCGTCTCCACCACGGAGTCCGCGTTGGCCCGGATCTCCGCGTTCACGAGATCCTCGACGCGGCGCTTCTCGTCCTCGGTCATCGGCTTGCCGTGCGCGAAGTCGAAGCGCAGGCGATCCGGTGCGACGAGAGAGCCCTTCTGCGCGATGTGATCGCCGAGCACCTTCTTCAGCGCGTGGTTCAAGAGGTGCGTCGCCGAGTGGTTCGCGCGGATCTTCTCGCGGCGCTCGTCGTCGACGGCGAACGTGACCTTGTCACCCACGCTGATCGTGCCCGTGGTGAGATCGCCGATCAGCACGAAGACATCGCCCGCGGGCTTCTTGGTGTCGAGGATCGTCGCGCGGCCACCCGGCGCCACCACCTCACCCGCGTCGCCGATCTGACCGCCGGACTCCGCGTAGAACGGAGTCTGATCGAACACGAGCTGGACCTTGTCGCCTTCCTTGGCACTTGGGACGCGCGCGCCACCGACGAGGATCGCCTTCACGACGCCCTCGCCGTTCGTGCCGCGACCCTCGTAGCCGAGGAACTTCGTCGCGCCGACCTCGTTCGCCAGCGCGCGGATGTCACCCGTGATCGCTTCCTGACCGGAGCCGTCGAAGCGGCTGAGCTCTTGGATCTTGCGCAGCTCTTCTTCGTAGCCCGCCTTGTCGATCTGATAGCCGCGCTCGTTCGCGACGATCTCCGTGAGGTCCCACGGGAAGCCGAACGTGTCGTACAGCCGAAACACCGTCTTGCCCGGCACGGTGCCACCGGGCTGGATCGACTTGAACTCCTCGTCGAGCAACTGGAGGCCGTTCGCGAGCGTGCGGCGGAAGCGCTTCTCTTCCTCGAGCGCGTTCGTGGTGATGACGCCGCGGCGCTCCGCGAGCTCGGGGTACTGGCCCTTCATCTCCTCGATCACGCGCTCGCAGACCGTGTGCATGAACGGCTGCTCGATGCCGAGGAGCTTTCCGTGGCGAACCGCGCGACGGAAGATGCGGCGCAAGACGTAGTTGCGTCCCGTGTTGTCGGGCAGCACGCCATCGGCCATGAGGAACGCGGCGCACCGCGCGTGATCCGCGATGACGCGCATCGAGACGTCGGCGCTCTCGTCGTTGCCGTACGTCTTCTTCGCGAGCTCCGCCGCCGTCTGCAGGATGCCCGTGAACAGATCGGTGTCGTAGTTCGACTGCACGCCTTGGACGATCGACGTCACGCGCTCGAGGCCCGCGCCCGTATCGATCGACGGCGCCGGCAGCTTGAACAGCTCGCCGCCTGGTGTACGCCGCTCGTACTGCATGAACACGTTGTTCCAGAACTCGAGCCAGCCGCCCCAGCTCTTGGGATCGGTCGTGGGCCACGAGGTGGGTTTGCCCTTCGTGTAGTAGTGGATCTCGCTGCACGGTCCCATCGGGCCCGTGTCGCCCATCATCCAGAAGTTGTCCGCCTTGCCGAGACCGATGATGCGGTCGTCGCTGAAACCAGTGACACGCTTCCAGATCGCCCGCGCTTCGTCGTCGGCCGCGACGCCCGGCAGCTCCGGATCGTTGCCGCCGAAGATGGTCACGCAGATGCGCGACGTGTCCATGCCCCAGACCTTCTCGATCATCTCCCACGCGCCGGCGATCGCTTCTTCCTTGAAGTAATCGCCGAACGAGAAGTTGCCGAGCATCTCGAAGAACGTGTGGTGGCGCGGCGTCTTGCCGACCTCGTCGAGGTCGTTGTGCTTGCCACCCGCGCGCACGCACTTCTGCGACGTGGTCGCGCGCGTGTACGAACGCTTCTCGACGCCCGTGAAGACGTCCTTGAACTGCACCATGCCAGCGTTCGTGAAGAGCAGCGTGGGATCGTTGGCGGGAACGATCGAGCTCGAAGCCACGACCTCGTGGCCTTTGTTCTTCCAGAAATCGAGGAACCCTCTACGGACGTCGGCAGCCTTCATGGCGAAGGCAACCTAGCATGATCAGTAGAGGTAGCCGACGGTGGCGATGCCACCGAAGTAGCGGTCGCTCGCGCCGAACACGTCCTTGCTGTCCATGTCGCCGTCGCGGTTGGTCAGCATCGCGCCGGTGTTCCCGAACGTGAAGCCGATTGCCTCGGCCTTGAATGCGACGCGCGCGAACAGGAACTTCCTCAGCATGTAGTCGACCGACAGCTGCCCCTCGAAGCCGTTCTTGCTCGCCTTGCCGTACTGATCGTTGTTCTCGATCTGACCGGCCTTGCTGATGGCGAGGTACGCGGCGTCGAGGCCGACGATGATCTTGCCGAGCGTGAAGCGCGCGAAGAGCGACGGCACGATCGCCGTGTACTCCGTGTTCGGAATGCCGGGCGAGACGCCCATCGCGCCTTTGATCGTGAAGCGCTGTACTCCGTACTCGAGTCCCACGCCCGCCGTGACGTTCTTGTTCACTGGATAGCGGAACACGCCGCCCACTGCCCAGCGCGACTGCGACGTCGGCAGCGTGACCGGCGCGTTACCGCCGGGGCCATCGGGATCCGACTTCGAGTTGATCAGCAGAACCTTGTCGTACATCGCCGTGAGGCCGATGTTCTTCAGCATCGACTTGCTCGAGTGCGTGATCGCGAGCGGGAAGATGGTCACGTCGAGGACCAAGCCCGCGACCGGCACGCCGTTGTACGGCGGCGGGTGGTTCTCGAGCGTCGATTTGTACGTGAACTTCATGCGGCGCGCGTTGAACGACAGACCCGCGATCGCCTCGACAGCGCGCTCGCTCACGGACAGCTTGTCCGCGCCTTCCTCGTCCCCATCCTCGTCCGCACTCGCTTCGATCTCGTTGTCCTCGTCCTCGTCGCCATCGCGCGCGGCGACCTTCTTCTTCTTCTTGGGCGCGTCTTCCTCGTCGTCTTCCTCGTCATCCGACGAGCTCTTCTTGGTCTTGAGCGCGGCGACTTCCTCGTCGTCCTCCTCTTCCTCCGCCGCGTTCTTCTTCGCGGCCTTCTTCTTGGCCTCTTCCTTCTTCCGCTTCTCCTCTTCCTTCTTCGCGGCGAGCTCTTCCTTCTTGCGGCGCTCGGACTCCTTGCGCGCCTCGGCCTCCGCCTTCTTGCGCGCTTCCTCTTCCTTCTTCTTCTGTGCCGCGAGCTCCTTCTTCGAGAGCTTGGGCTCCTCTTCCTCTTCCTCTTCTTCCTCGTCGTCCGAAGACTTCTTGCCGAAGCCCTTCTTCTTCTTCGGCTTCTCTTCCTCTTCTTCTTCGTCGTCGTCACGCGAGGCGACCTTCTTCTTCGGCCGCTCCTCCTCGTCATCGTCGCCACCACGACCCGCCTTCATCGTGTCGATCGCTGCGACGAGCTCGTCCTTGAGATCGCGCGAGGCCTTCGCGTCGATCATCGCGCGCTCCGACGACGTGTCGATGCGCTGCCCGGTGACGGCGCCGGTCTTGCCCGCGCGGAGCTTCAGCTGGATCAGGTACTCGTCGCGGCGCTTCTCGATCTTGCCCGTGACGATCGCGTCGATCTTGAGCTTCTTCGCGACCTTCTTGATGTTGCCGTCGGTCAGCTTCTCGGCGCCGAGATCCTCGGCCGTCGACGTCCACTTCTCGGTCGGAACCACGGTGTGCGTCTTCTTGAGCAGCTTCACGAGTCCTTCGTGAAACTTCTCTGCTTTCGGCCCCTCGAGCTCGAGGACGACCACGCGCTTGCGGCCTGCCTCGGCGAGGCCGGGCACGAACGCGACACCGAACACCACTAGCAGTGCCAGCAGTCTATTTATCGAAGCTCTCGATCTCGAACTCGTCATTGCTGGCTCCGGGTTTGGTCTCAGAAGCGGGAGATTGAGTGATGCCACCGCCATCGCCGCCGCGCCACGAGCCTGCGCTCGCCGACACGCCGCGGAACAGCAGCGCGAAGTCCGACGGGCTCGACGAGTGCTTGACAGCCTCCTCGTAGGTCACCAAGCGCTGCTTGACGAGCGCCGCGAGGCTCTGGTCAAACGACACCATCCCATAGGGGTGCAGACCCTCCGTGATGGCCTGCTTGATCTCGCGAGTGCGATGCGGGTCCTCGATCATCTCGCGGACGCGCTCGGTGTTGACCATGATCTCGAGCGCCGGGACCATGCCCTTCCCGTCCGCACGAGGCAGCAATCTCTGCGAGATAACGCCGCGAAGCACGCTCGCGAGCGTGAGCCGGGCTTGCTGCTGTTGATGGATCGGGAACATCGAGATGATGCGACTGATGGTCTCGGTCGCGTCGACGGTGTGGAGCGTCGACAGCACCAGGTGGCCGGTCTCTGCAGCGGTCATGCCGATCTGCGCGGTCTCGAAATCGCGCATTTCGCCCACGAGGATGACGTCGGGGTCCTGCCGGAGTGCTGCACGTAGTGCGCGGGCAAAGGACATCGTATCGAAGCCGATCTCGCGCTGATTCAGCACCGACCGCTTGTCGCGGAACGTGTACTCGATGGGATCTTCGACGGTAACGATGTGATACGCGCTCTGCGTGTTGATGTAGTCGATCATCGCGGCGAGCGTGGTCGACTTGCCGGAGCCCGTCGCCCCAGTGACGAGGACGATGCCGCGACTGTTGTTTGCGAGATCGAGCACCGCCTGGGGCAGGTTCAAGCTCTGGAACGGAGGCACTTCGGGCGGGATCAAGCGCAGGACCATGCCGACGGAGCCGCGCTGCTGGAACATGTTCACGCGGTAGCGGACGCCATCGGGCGTGCCGTACGCGAGGTCGATATCGAGGTTGGTCTCGAACTCCTCGCGTTGGCGGTCGTTCATCATGTGCACGGCGAACTGCGCGATCGCTTCTCGCGTCAGCGCGGGCACGTCACGCACGGTTCGCAGATCGCCCTTGATGCGGAAGATCGGCGGAAGCCCTGCCTTCAGATGGACGTCTGACGCCCCGAGCTGACGCGCAGCAGCGAGCACTCGATCGAGGATCTGGCTCATCGATTCCCGAGAAAAAGGGTATCACACGCTCCCTCGTCGGATCCCGCTCAGTTAGTCGCGGCGGCGCGTGTGCTGGGATACCCTGTCGTTCGAATGCGCTGCCCGAACTGCGGCACCGAGAACACACCGGACTCCCGGTTCTGCGGGGGTTGCGGCGCGCGCATGCAGTCCAGCGGGCTCGTCGCGCCTACACAAAAGATCTCCGACGACGCACCGTATCCGCCGTCGAGCATCCCGCCGCAGAACTACATTCCGTCGAGCGTTCCCCCGCAGAACTATTCATCCGGGCCCGCCACCTTGCCGCCGCCCTCGAGTGTTCCGCCGCCCGCGAGCATCCCGCCGCAGAACAACTCGTATCCGCCCCAGAACAACGCGTATCCGACGCCGAACAACCCCAAGAGCATCCCGCCGCAAAACGCGGTACCGCGGGTGCAAACCGCGCCACCCGTCGCGCCGAGCGGACCGGTGTCCACACCGCAAGCGACACCGAGTCAGCCGCGCACTCGGTCGAATGGCGTTCCGTCGGTCTCGCGTCGTCAAACGCCCGCGTTCTCCGATCCATCCATCACCGCACCACCGCGCAAGCGATGGGGGCTGATCCTCTTCGTGCTCGTACTAGACCTGGCGCTTGCAGGAGCTGGCGTCTACCTGCTGACCGAAGGCCTCGCATGACCAGGGACACGTCGACCTCCGGCTCGTATCGCACTCAGACCTCGGTGGTCTCGCTCGTCGGCATCGAGGTGCTCGTCCTCGACGCCGACAAGGGCGTGCACGCCGGCATCACGCAACTGCTCTCGGAAGCGAGTCTGCACGTGACCTGCGCGGCGACCGCCGAGGAAGCGTTGCGGCTCGTCGATCGCCAGTTCTTCTCCGTCGTCCTCGTCGATATCGACACGCCCGCACCGGCGAGCGGCATCAGCACGATCCGCGCGATCAAGGAGCGCTCGCCCACGTCGATGATCATCGCGATGACGCCGCGCCGCTCGTACGACGACGCGGTCGAGGCGGTGCGCGCGGGTGCCATCGATCTCATCCTCAAGGCACCCGAGTCCGTCGCGTACCTGAAGGACCGCGTGCTCGATGCAGCGGGTCGCTCCGTCGGCAAGCGCGAGGTCGACTCGGTGCTCGTCGACGTGCGTGGCGTTCACGAGGAGTTCCTCCAGCGCTTCATGGAGACCGAGCGCCGTGCGATCGATCTCGCGGACAAAGCCGCGGGCCGCGATCCGAAGAAGGCGAACCCGCTCGAGGAGCTGCGCGTGCTCGTGATCGACGAGGTCGACGACTTCTTCGCGTCGATCTCCGAGGCTGCGCCCAAGAACTTCTCGTTCACGCACGCCACGAGCGGCGGCGAGGGTCTCGATCGTATGTCGCACGGCTTCCACTACGCGATGATCGCGGAGGACATCAGCGACCTTCCCGCGACGACGATCGCGCGCACGATCCGCAACCAGAACCCGGACACCGTGGTGCTCACGTTCCTCGGCCCGGCCGAGAACGGCAAGGTCGAGCTCGTCGAGCAGACCGGCACGCGCACGCTGGTCAGCCCGTTCGCGGAGACCAAGCAGCTCGTCGATCGTCTCGACGATCTCGCCGAAGCGTGGCGCATCAAAGCCCGCGAGCGCCGCTACACGCAGGCGTTCCGCGAACGCCACTACGACTTCCTGCGCCGCTACGTCGAGCTGAAGACCAAGATCGAACGCGCGATCAACGACGGCCCCGGCTAGCCACGAGCGCGTCCTCACTCACGCGTCGCGGACGGTGCGGGCGTTCCACAGCATCAGCGCGGACAGCGTCGGGGCGAGCATCGCGATCGAGATGATCACGAGATCGAGCGGGCCGGTGCGCCGCGGCACGTTGTACGCGAGGCCCTGCGCGATCGTCGCGAGCGCATCCATCGTGACGACGGTGGCCACGAGGTCCGCGAGGCCGCGCCGCCAGCGCTGCGCGAGCACGAACAGGGCGCCGCCGAGCGCGACATCGAACGCCACCCATCCGTACTGCCACGCGGGCGACGGAAAGAACCGCGCGCTGATCGGCAACGCGAGCAGCACGGTCCACACGACGAGCAGCGCGGCGAGCGCGCGCACGACGATCGCGGGCCCGCGCAAGAACGTCTCGAGACCGAAGCGCAGCAGGCCGCCGCGCGCGAAGGCTCGCAGCGTGTCGAACAGCGCGACGATCGAGCTCGTGCGCGGTGGATGCGCCAAGTAGATCGGATCCCAGCCGCTCGGCTCGAACTTCGCTTTGAACGCACGCAGTCCATCGAAGTCATAGAGCGCGCGGCCGAGCTTGCGCGTCGCGCGCAGCCACGGCTGCACGTCACCGGCGAGCGGGACGAGCCCGAGCGTCACGAACGGCACGTCGGCGCTCGCCGCCGCGCGCATGCCCGCATCGACGAGGAGCTCGATCGTTCCGTTCGGCGCGTCGGGGTCACGGAGGAAGTCTTCGAAGAACCAACCACCGCGCGCGAAGATCGGAATGATGCCGAGGAACGCGATCACGCGGCCGTCGCGCTCCGCGACGAAGTACTGCCGCTCCTCGACGAACGTGAACGGATCGATCTGCACGAGAAAGCCCATCGGGGCGATCGGGCGTGACGCCTGCCAGCGCGCGATCAGGTCGTCGATCTGCGGGCGCAACACCTCGAGCGCCGCCGCGTCCACGCCACGCACGGTGACGCCCTTGGCCCGCGCGCGGCGCAGCTGCTCGCGCAAGCTCTTGCGGCTCTTGACCACGGCGGCCCAGCTCGCGGGGTTCCACACGGGCTGATCGCCGATGCGCATCGCGGGCCACTTCGTGATCTCGCCGAAGCGCGCCTCGGTGCCAAAGCAGCTCGCGCGTCGCCCGGCCCCGCGCGCCGCCGCGACGAACGCCTCGCTCACCTCGCCGACGCGCTCCGCCGGTGCGATCGGTGCGCCCGCCGCGACCCACGCGGATCCGGTGTCGACGTACCCGACCACCGCGTCGTCGCCGTCGAAGTAGTACTGGAAGCCGGGCTCGAGGATCTGGAAGCTCGTCGCGTTCCAGCCGTGCGCTCGCAACAGCTCCAGCACGCGGGCGCGCTCCATGCGCGCGACTCTACCTCCAACACCGTGCGAGGGTTAGCTCGTCGGCGGCGACGGCGCGATCACGCGCTCCAGCACGCTCGCCTGACGCGCGAGCGCATCGCTCTGGGTGGCCTGCCCCAGCGATGCGTAGTGTGCGCTCGCCGCGCGGCGCTCGCGGAGCTCGGCCTCGAGGAGCGCCATCGTCTCCTCGGGCGTGAGCACGCGACGATCGATCTCGCCGTTGACCGCATGCTGCGCCGCCGAGATGTCGCGCGCCTCGGCGTTGTCGATGCGCGCGAGCGTGTCGCGCAGCACCGAGATCGCTTCGGGATCTCGCGCGCGCCGTGCCTCGAGGAGCGCCGCGCGCAGACATGCCTTCCATTCGTCGACGGAGCGCACGTTCGCACTGTACAACCAGCGCGTGGCGATCGTCTCGATCCGGAACATCACCAAGACCTACAAGAGCGGCGTGACAGCGCTCTCGCCCGTCGACCTCGACATCGAGCGCGGCGAGATCCTCGCGCTGCTCGGACCCAACGGCGCGGGGAAGACCACGCTCATCAGCATCGTGTGCGGCATCGTCAATGCCTCGGGCGGCACGGTGACCGTGGACGGACACGACAACGTCCGCGACTTTCGCAAAGCGCGCTCGCTGATCGGGCTCGTCCCGCAGGAGCTGTCGACGGACTCGTTCGAGTCGGTGTGGGCGACGGTGAAGTTCAGCCGCGGCCTCTTCGGCAAGAAGCCGGACGCGGCCCACCTCGAGAAGACGCTGCGAGCGCTGTCGCTGTGGGACAAGCGCGACGCGAAGATCATGACGCTGTCGGGCGGCATGAAGCGGCGCGTGCTGATCGCGAAGGCGCTCTCGCACGAGCCCAGCGTGCTGTTCCTCGACGAGCCGACGGCGGGCGTCGACGTGGAGCTGCGCCACGACATGTGGAAGATGGTCCGCGAGCTGCGCGCCGGCGGCGTGACGATCATCCTGACCACGCACTACATCGAAGAGGCGCAGGAGATGGCGGACCGCATCGGCGTCATCAACAAGGGCAAGCTGCTCCTCGTCGAGGACAAGATCACGCTGATGAAGAAGCTCGGCAAGCGCACGCTCACCATCGAGCTCGCCGCGCCACTCGATCGGATCCCGGAGTCACTCGCCACGTACTCGCTCGAGCGCGAGGGCACGCGCGTCACGATGACCCTGAGCGGCGACGCGCACGCGCCGATCGCCACGCTCGTGACGGAGCTCGGCAAGGCGGGCGCGGAGGTCCTCGACGTGAAAACGAGTGAGAGCTCGCTCGAGGACATCTTCGTCGGGCTCGTGCAGGACAAGGAGGCCGCATGAACCGGCACGCGATCTGGGCGATCTATCGCTTCGAGATGGCGCGGACGTTCCGCACGCTCACGCAGAGCATCGTCTCGCCCGTGCTCTCGACATCGCTGTACTTCATCGTGTTCGGCTCGGCGATCGGCAACCGCATGGGCAACGTTGACGGCGTCTCGTACGGCGCGTTCATCGTGCCGGGCCTCATCATGCTATCGCTCCTCGGCGAGAGCATCTCGAACGCGTCGTTCGGCATCTATCTGCCGAAGTGGTCGGGCACGATCTACGAGGTGCTCTCCGCTCCGATCGGCGCGGCCGAGATCATCGTCGGCTACGTCGGCGCTGCCGCGACGAAGTCGGTGATGCTCGGCACGCTCGTCCTTATCACCGCGCGGATGTTCGTCCCGTACGAGATCGAGCATCCGATCTGGATGGTGACGTTCCTCGTCCTCACGTCGGCGACGTTCTCGATGTTCGGCTTCATCATCGGCCTGTGGGCCGACAGCTTCCAGAAGCTACAGACGATCCCGCTCATGGTGATCACGCCGCTGACGTTCTTGGGTGGGGCGTTCTATTCGATCCACATGCTGCCGCCGTTCTGGCAGAAGGTGACGCTGGTAAACCCGGTGGTCTATTTGATCTCCGGCATGCGCTGGGCGTTCTACGGGACCTCCGATGTGGATGTCGCGCTCAGCGCCGCGGCCACGTTCGGCTTCCTCGTGGTGTGCACGGCGATCATCGTGTGGATCCTTCGCACCGGCCGGCGGTTGAAGTCCTGACGCGCGTAACCGTCGAAGATCGTGCGCGTCGCGGTCGATGATCGTACCCCGCGAGTATAGTCCCGAGTGTATGAGCGCTCCGCGGACTGTCGTCGTCGTGAACCCGAACTCCCAGGGTGGGAAGCTCGGGAAGCGTTGGCCCGAGGTGGCCGAGACGCTGCAGCGCGCGTTCCCCTTCGAGGACGTCGCCACGCGCGGTGTCGGCGATGCCACGCAGCTGACGCGCGAGGCGCTGTCGTCCGGCGCGGAGCGCATCGTCGCGATCGGCGGAGACGGTACGGTGAACGAGGTCGTCAATGGCTTCTTCGTTAACGGACAGCCGATCGCGCCCGAGGCCACGTTCGCGATCGTGCCGTTCGGAACGGGCGGCGATTTCCGCAAGACGCTCGGCATCCCCAACGACGTGCAGGAGGCGGCCAAGGTGATCGCGATGGGCAAGCGCCGCAAGATCGATCTCGGCAAGCTCACGTTCGTCGCCACCACGGGCGAGTCCGCTGGCGGTCAGGCCGTGCGCATGTTCGCGAACATCACGTCGTTCGGGTTGTCCGGCGTGGTGGATCGGTTGGTGAACGAGTCCAAGAAGCGCCTCGGCGGCAAGATGGCGTTCGCGTGGGCGAGCATCAAGGCCACGTTCCAGTACACCAACCAGCGCGTGCAGCTCGTCTTCGACGGCACGGATCGCGTGGAGACCACTATCTATAATGTGGCGGTCGCCAACGGGCGGTACTTCGGTGGCGGCATGAAGGTCGCGCCGAACGCGGAGCTAGATGATGGCGCGTTCGATGTGGTGGCGTTCGGTGACATGGGCCTTGGCGAGGCCATCAAGCTGTCGCGCAAGATCTACGATGGCGCGCACCTGTCCATGGACAAGGTGACGTCGCGGCGCGCGCGCGTCGTGTATGCGGAGCCCATCGATCCGAATGGCGTGGTCGAGCTCGATGTCGACGGCGAAGCTCCCGGCACGTTGCCCGCGCAGTTCGAGATCGTGCCGCGGGCGCTGTGGGTCGCAGCGCCGATAGCGGGGGACTAGTTGCTTCGCGCGGTTCACAGCAATCGCGTGGAGAGTCTTCTCGCCGCGCTGTTCGATGCGTTGCCGCCCGCGGATCCGTTCGCGCCCGCCACGGTCGTCGTCGGATCGCACCTCGTGCAGCGCTGGCTGACGCGCGAGCTCGCGTTCGCGCGCGGCATCGCGGCGGGGCTCTCGCTCGAGACGTTCGATCGGTTCGTCGAGCGCGTGTGGAGCGATCCCACGGCGGAGCTCGCGTCGATCGATCGCGCGCAGCTCGCCACGCTGATCGCGAGCGTGCTCGCCGATGGCAGCGTCGTGCGCGGGCTGCCGGCGGTGGCGGCGTACCTGGATGCTGCACCCGATCCGGGCGACCGCGCGGGGCCGCGGCGCGTGCAGCTCGCGTCGCACCTGGCCACGCTGTGCTGGCAGTACGCCACCACGCGCCCCGATTGGATGCCCGCGCTGATCAACGGGCACGTGCCGAGCGAGCTCGCGACCGAGCCGATGGCGCAGTGGCAAGCGCAGCTGATCGCGGCGGCGTTCCAGCGGCTCGTGAAGGCGCAGCCCACGCGGCATCACGTGCTCGCGCCGATGCTGCCGTGGGCGCGGCGCCGGTTGCACTTGCCGTCGCCCACGCTCGGGCCGGTCGCGGTGTTCGGCGTGAGCTACCTGACGCGCGCGCAGCTGGAAGCACTGTCGGATCTCGCCACCACCACGGACGTCACGGTGTACGCGCTCGATCCGTGCGAGGAGCTGTGGGACGACGTCGGCGGGCGCCGCGCGCTGGCCATGACGGACACGGCCACGGATCCGCTGCCGCTCGTTCTGTGGGGCAAGCCCATTCGCGACACGCTCGCCGCGCTCGTCGAGCGCACGAGCGGCGACGTGGACGCGGCGTTTGTCGACGAGGCTTCGATCACCGCGCGCGAGCAGTTGCTCGTCGATGTTCGCGCGCGCCGCACGCCGTCGCCTGCGAGCGCGAGCCCGCCCGGCGTGACGGTGTTCGCGTGCCCCAACGCGCGGCGCGAGATCGAAGCGATCGCCGCGGATGTCCGCCGTCGGCTCGACGCGGACCCCACGCTGCACGCGCACGAGATCTGCCTGTGGCTCGCGGGCGATCACGAGCGGTACCTCGCGCAAGCGCCGAGCGCGTTCGATGCGGTCGGTGTGCCGTGCCACCTCGTCGATGCGCCGGTCGACGATCGCGGCCGGATCGGCGAAGCGATGCTCGCGCTGCTCGAGCTGCCCACGTCGACCATGGCGCGCCGCGATCTGCTTCGCGTGATGACCCACCCCGCGGTGCTCGCCGGGCACCCACACGTGGCGGCCGAGGATTGGGTGCGGTGGACGGAGCGGCTCGGCATCGCGTTCGGTGCCGATAGTGACGCGCACAAGGGCACGTACCTCGAGGAGCACCCCGGTCACTTCCACTGGGACCAAGGCGTGCGCCGGTTGGCGCTCGGTGCGTTCATGGTCGGCGAGCGCGCCGATCGCGGCCCCGTGAAGATCGCGAGCCTCGACGTGGCGCCCGAGGAGCTGCGGCCGGATCAGCAGGCGAGCGCGGCCACGTTCGCGCTGCTCGTCCGCTCGCTGTCCGACGACGCGCAGTGGCTCGCGCGGCACGAGGCGCCGCTCGCCACGTGGGCGCAGATCTTCGCGGGCATCGTCGACGTGTACCTCGCGCCGCGCGATCAGGACGCCACGCGTGACATCGAGCGCGTACGCGCGATGCTCGCTGGCCTCGCGCACCTCGATCTCGACGGCCGCCCGCTCGGCTTTCGCGAGGCGCGCGAGCACGCATCGCGCGCGCTCGAGACCATGCGCGCGAACCGCGGCGAGCCGCTCGCGGCGGGCGTCATGGTCGCGCCGCTCGCCACCATGCGCGCCGTGCCGTTCCGCGTGGTCTACGTGGCCGGTCTCGACGAGGGCGTGTTCCCCGCGGGCGACACCACGAGCCCGCTGGATCTCCGTCGCGAGGCGCGCGTCAACGACGTGTCTCCGCGCGATCGCGATCGCGCCGCGTTCCTCGAGGTGATGCTGTGCGCGCGCGAGGCGCTGACGCTGTCGTACGTCGCCGTCGAGGCCAAGAGCGGCCAGCCGCTCGGCCCGTCGAGCGTGGTGCTCGAGCTCGCCGACGCGCTCGCGCCGTACGTCGGTGCTGCGTCGAGCCGAGAGGCCATGGAGCGCATGAGCGTGCGCGTGCCGCTGCATCGCTTCGGCGCGCAGGGCGCGGAGCTCGACGTGGGCCCCGCGGCGGTTCGCGAGAAGTGGGCGTGTAGCGTGCGCGACGCGGTTCGCGCGTACCTGCGCGCGGCCAAGCTGCCGATCCCCGACGAGGATGGGCTCCTCGCGTTGCTCGCGCACCCTGCCCTCGCCGATCTGCGCGCCGCGCTCGGCGTGATCTCCGCGCCGCCAGCCGTCGCGCCGACCACGGTGTCGCGCACGCTCGCCATCGCCAACCTGCGCGACTTCCTCGAGAAGCCCGTGCAAGCGTGGGCGCAAGCGGTGCTCGGCCTGGGCGAGCTCCCCGACGACGCCACCGTCGAGCACAGCGACGAGCCGTTCCACCTCGATCGGCCCGAGCGCGCCACGCTCCTGCGCGAGGTGTTCGCGTCGCAGCTCCGCGATGATGCGACCGCGCGAGAGACCAGTGACGCGCCGAGGAGCAACGTCATCCCGTTTCCGACGAGCAGCCATGCCCGCGGCGAGCCGCGTCGCGTCGACAGCGCGTCGATCGCGCGGCGCTACGACGCGGCGATGATCGAGGCGCAGCTGCGCGGCCAGTTCCCCGTGGGCGTCTTCGCGGAAGCGGAGCGCGTGATCGATCTGCGCCTGCTCGAGACGTGGACGCGCGCGCTCGGCCCGATCCCGCCCGGCGCCGCCCCGCGCTTCGGCTTCGGGCGCGCCGCCTCGCCCGGCGCCCAGCTACGTCCCGCCATCGAGCTCGTGCTGTCCGGCGGGCGGACGGTCCGGCTCGGCGGACAGACGGAGCTGCTCATCAGCGACGGCCACCGCTTCACGTCGATCATCGCGCTGATCCGCGACTACGAGCGAAAGAGCCCGTACCACCTCCGCGGCGCCTTCGATCACCTCGTACTCGCCGCTGCGGGGCTCGCGCCGAACGGACACGCGCACAAGCTGATCGATCCGCTCGGCAAGGTCGTCGAGATCGAGCACGCGCCGTGGTCGCCCGAGGAGGCGCGCGCGTACCTGACGTCGATCGTCACGGAGCTCCTCGACGTGCCGCATGGTTACCTGCTGCCGTTCGCCGAGCTCGCGCGCTGCTTGTTCGCGACCAAGCCGCAGACGCGGTTCTTCGATCCGACCAAGGGCCTCGGCTGGGGGCCGATCGAGCGCAAGGACGGGCTGTCGGTTCCCGCCGACGCACACGCCATGGCCAAGCGCCGTCTCGGTCCGCTCGTCGAGCACATGCGCGGCGATCATGGATTCGTCGAGCCGAAAGGGTTTCCGCGATGACGCTGCGCCTGGTCACCGACGAGAACGCCGCCGCGATCGCCGCGGCGGATTCGCGCGCACCCACGACCACGAGCGCAGCGAACGCGGTGTCGGGCGCAGCG
>JAEYYV010000034.1 GCA_023428295.1 Pseudomonadota bacterium | reverse complement strand
CCCATCGCTGTCACGCTCCCCGTCGACGCCATCCCCGGCCACGTTGACAGCACATCCAGAGACACACACCAGAACCGGCACCAGAAGCTTCGAGGTCATGCATTCGGAGTCGGCAGATTTACGAGTTCGTACCCCGCCCACTACCCGGTGCGTACCCGGCGGTGACGCTGTTCCCACACTGTGGCACGAGCGCGACGTACGACGCGGCAGGACTTCGCAGGACGTGGCACCGCGCGGCAGCGAGCGCGTGGTTCGGCCCTTGCTGTTTTGTCGGCAGGAGGTCCGTCATGGCCAGCTCCGTCCGAACCGGTCACGAACCATCGCAACTCTCGCAGCTCATGACGCTCGCGTGTCGCGGCGAGCTCGCGCATCCGCTCACGCGATCGAATCAGGTGTTCGACGGCGGCCTCGACGCGGTGTTCCGCCGATGAGCCCGCTCGACACGATGAACGGGCTCGGCGGCAACACCGTCGAGGCGACACGCATGGTGTGGATCTGTGCATCCGCGATCGGAGCCGCGCTGCTCGTCGTGCTCGGCGTCATCTACCGGCGCGCGCGTGCGCAGCGGGAGCTGGAAGAGGCAGAACGCCTCATCGCCGAGCGATTCGGCTCCGACTGAGCTGGATGTGGCAATATCCCGACGCATGTGGGACGAGCTGTGGATCGAGCGAGAAGTATCGGCGCGCGAGCTGCTCCTCGCCGTGGCCAGAGCCCATGGCATCGCGGAAGATGACGTCGAGATCGTCGACGGTATCGCCACGGATGCGCCCGGAAAGGCGCGCGTGATCGTTCATCGCATTCGCGGTGCGGGTGAGTTCGCGACGCGGATCCAGCTGTCCGGAACGCCGCCCGAGGATCGCCGCGTGTTCTGCGCGCGTCTGTCGAGCGCGCTGCAGTGCAAGGTCCTCGGCGACGACGGCAACATCAACCCGTTCACGTTCATGATGTACGAGCCGGGCAACGCGACGCGCATCGCAGTGGATCAGGCCAAGCTCGAGCAGAACGAGCCGGTCGTCGTCGGTCCGTACGTGCCGCTCCCCGATGACGAGAGCCATCCGACCAAGCCGATCCGCCGGTACCCTGCGCCGGCCCCGCATCGCACCACGCGTGGCGGACAGGTCGCGTACATCGTGAACGACTACATGGTCGAGGGGTTGCCGCGCCCGCCACTCGTCGAGTGGAGTCCCGAGACCACGGAGCTGTACAACCAGCTGCACCGCGTGCTCGGCACGGTCGCGTATCGCGCGGCGACACCGGAAGAGATCGCGAACATCCGCGCGTGGAGTGCGAAGCTGCGCGAGATCTTCCCCGACGCGGAGCGCGCGGGATGGTTTGTCGTCGAGGTCCTCGAGGCGTCGACGATCGTGCTTCACGAGAAGACGTGGGATCCCGACAAGCCGGCGATCCAGATCACGCCTTCATGATCATCCCGGTCAGGCCCTGAGCGACGCGAGATCCGGATCGGTCGCCGCACTCGAAGCGAGCGCGGGCTCGATCTGCAGCGCGACGCGCAAGTAGCTCCTGGCGAGATCCGGCTGCGTGCCGGCGTGCAGGCACGCGAGGTTGTACAAGCGATACCCGGTCGCGTCGGAGTCCGTCACGCGGAGCCACGTCGTGTACAGCGTCACCGCTCGATCCGTGGTGCCGTGCTCGCGCTCGAGATCCGCGAGCAGCGAGATGCCCGGCGCCACCGCGTTCCAGAAGCGACCGTTCTCCTGCTTCTGGGCGTCGGCGATCCAGCGATCGATCGCCGCGCGTCCGATCGACAGCGCGCGCATCGGATCCGAGTCGCGAAGCGTCTGTACGATGCCGACCTCGACGAGCGAGCGCTTGTCGTGCGGCACGACGGCCAGAGCGCGCTCGAACGCTTCGAACGCAGCCTCCTTCGCGTAGTCCGACTTGAGGAGCCCCAGCTGGTACCAGGTCTGCCAGCGCTCCGGCCGATGCTGCACGAGCGCCATCACCGCGCGAAAGCGCACCGAGTCGGGCTCTTCTTCATCGCCACCGCCCCACACCATTCCGTCGAGCATGTCCTCGAGGAGATGCAGACCGAACTCGCGATGCTTCGCGGTCTCGATCAGCACGAGCCCCGTGTGCGAGTTATCCGGCGCGACGAGCTCGACGGTGAGCTCGCCGTTCGTGATCCGCCATTCGCGCACGTACATCGCGTACTCGTCGGACACGTAGAACACCGCGTCCTCGAGGACGGGCGCGTTGGTGGTGAGCCACTCCTCGAGCTCGTAGCCATAGCCCCACTTGCCGCCGGTCTGGATCACCACGTACGAGCGCTGCGCCGGCACGCGCGACCGCCCCACGGTGTGCGATGCACGCGACACGCTGGTGTAGCTCGGGAAGCTGTCGTCGACGAGGTTCGCTCCGACATCGATGCGGAGCGCCGCTCCGTGCGCCGAACGGAACGGCTCGGTCTGCACGACCTCGTGTACGTTACCCATGGCGGCTCCGTGCGGTGTCGACGAGCGCTGCGAGCTCGGCGCGCGCGTCGGTCCACGACGTGTCGGGAGGCTTGGGCCATCGGGACTCGGGCACGGGCTTCAGGAGCTCGCGATCGAGATCGAGCGCGACCTCGAGATACGCGCGCGCGTCCTCCACGCGATCCATCTTGCACAGCGACTCGGCGAGCTCGAACAACGTGCGACCCCGCGCGCGCGCGACGAGGGTGGTCTGGGCGAGCGCGGGCTCGTTCGCGCGAATGGCAGCGATACCGACGGCGAGTTGCGTGGGGAGGTTGTAGGCCAGCTTCAGCGCCGCTCGATGCTCGACGAGCGCGCGCGTCGCCGCGCTTGGTCGCGATCTCGCCGAGGAGCGTGCGGCCCGGCGCTCTGCGGTAGTTGCTCACGTCGAGCGCGAGCAGCGAGGTCGCGACTCGCTCCGCGTCATCGAGCCGATCGAGCGAGAGATACAGCCGCCCGAGCAACACGAGCGGGTCGGGCTGATCCGGCGCGATGCGCACGAGCGCTTCGAGGTCGGCCAGGTCATCGGGCCGCGCCACGTTGCCGCGCGCTGCGATCACTTCGGTCACCGCGTCGACGAGCAGCTCGGCTTCATCCTCGTCGGCGAGGTGTACGCGCCAGTCCGCGACGTTCATGATCGCGATGTCGTCGTCCACGTGGATCGCGCGCCAGCCGTCATAGTCGCTGACCAAGAACCGCACGGGCTCGCACACGTCGATCAGCTCCGCAGCCATACGCGCGAGATCTTCGACAGAACCATCGCGCACGCTCGCGACGGGCAGCGGCTCGTCGACATCGATCCGACCGCCGTCGATGTTGATCCCGGGCGCGTAGAGCCGCGCGCTCTGCACGGTCACCGGGAGGCCGAGCTCTTCGGCGCGGCGCGTGAACGCGTCGTGCGTGTCGTCGCGCGGCAGAAAGATCAGCTCGTCGAACACCTCGACCGGCTGCCATTGAATGATCCGCGGCGGCACGGCCCGACGGTACCAGGAGCTAGTGCACGCAGACGCGCGCGACGGTCTGCGTCGTGGGAGGAGCTTGGTTCGTCCACCAGCCGAAATTGCTGTTGCTGTTGCCGTCGCAGTCGAAGTCTTGTCCGAGGCGGAAGCGGACGTCGTACACGCCAGGCGTCGTCGGCGCGGTCAGCGTCCGCGTCTCGGTGCCGGTGGTCGGGTTCTGGCACGGGTTCGGCGGGTTCGCGTCATAGAGACACTCCTTCCGCATTCCAGGCACGAGACCGATCTGGATCTGATCGATGCAGCCCGGACAGATGCAATCGACGATCGAATACGACGCAGTCACGGTGAACGTGGCACCGGGCGCGACCGTGAGGAGGCGCGTTCCGCCCATCAGCGACGTGTCCGAAAGCACGATGGCCGTGCGATTGCCGCTGTTGAACTCTTCGAACGTGACGGGCGAGCCCGGCGACTGCGGCAGCGGACCACACGGCCAGGTGTCCATCTCGTTGCAGACACCGTCGTTGTCCTCGTCCATGCATGGTGCATCGGCGATCTGGATCGGTCCGTCGATCGGCGCATCGATGACGCTCTCGGCGTCGACATCGGCAGAGCCGCCATCACCGCGGGCATCGCCAGGAGGCTGTTGGCCACCGAGCCCGACTTGGAAGCCGCAACCGGCTACCAGGAGTAACAACAGATGGCGCACGTGCACATCGTATACGGAAAAGGGTCGGTCCCACCGACCTGAAGCAAGGACAAAACGAACCGCACCGAGACCGGAGAAGGACAGATGTCTGATCGGGGACGAGCTTGTGTGTGCAGGGGGCTCGTCGATGTGGGGGTCACAGGATCAGGCGCGTCGGCGGTGAGGGCGGGTGGAAAACTCCTTTCTGGGACTTCTCGACGAGTCGACCCCCCGAAGACGATTTTCAGGGGTGGAGATGTAGGATGGTTCGCCAATGAAGGTCCTCGTCGTCAACGTCGGTTCCACGTCGGTGAAATACAACCTGTACGAGATGGACACGGAGGCCCGCCTCGCGGTCGGCAGAGCCGAGCGAATGGGCACGAAGGACGCGGTCCACATCCACGAGACCGGACAGGAGCTCGTCGATGGATCGAGCGTCGCGAACGCCCTGCGTGAGATCCTCGCGCACCTCACACGCGAGGGAGGTCCGCTCACCGATCCCTCGCAGCTCGGCTGCGTCGGTCATCGGGTCGTGCACGGTGGCGAGCGGCTGATCGCACCGACGCGCATCGACGACAAGGCGCTCGAGATCATCGAGGAGTGCTCGGTGTTCGCGCCGCTCCACAACCCGGTCAACGTCGCCGGCATTCGCGCCGCGCGCGAAGTGTTTCCGGGCGTGCCGCAGGTCGCGGTGTTCGATACGGCGTTTCACGCGCAGCTGCCGCCGCACGCGTACACCTACGCGGTCCCGCACGAGCTCTACTTGCAGAAAGGCGTGCGTCGCTACGGCTTCCACGGACCGAGCCATCAGTTCATGGCGCTGTCCGCCGCGGAGCATCTGCGGACGGACCTCTCGCGGCTCAAGCTCGTCACGTGTCACCTCGGTGGTGGCGCGAGCGTGTCGGCGATCGAGAACGGTGTGTCCGTGGAGACGTCGATGGGCATGACGCCGCTCGAGGGGCTCGTGATGGGAACGCGCTCGGGCGATCTCGATCCCCAGATCCCGCTCCTCCTCGCGCGTGACGGCATGTCGTTCGACGCGATCGACAAACTGCTCAATCGCGAGTCGGGCCTGGCGGGTCTGTCCGGACTCGGCGCGGACTTCCGCGATATCCAAACAGCGTCGGAGAAGGGCGACGTTCGCGCGCGCCTCGCGATCGACGTGTTCGTCCATCGCATTCGCAAGTACGTCGGCGCATACGCCGCGGTGCTCGGCGGCATCGACGCGCTCGTGTTCACCGGAGGCATCGGCGAGAACAGCGCGCTCGTGCGCAGCCGCGTGACCGAGGGCCTCACGTACATGGGCATCGCGCTCGACGACGAGGCAAACGCCACGCTGCGCCCAGCGGATCACGGCGGCATCATCGATGTCTCCGAGAAGCGCTCGCCGACCAAGGTGCTCGTCGTGCGCACCGACGAGGAACGCATGATCGCGCGCGAGTCACTGCGCTGCGTGGTGGGTGCATCCGGCGCGATCCGTAGCGTGCGCGCGCGGCCAATTCCGATCGGCGTCAGCGTTCGTCACGTGCACCTCTCGCGCGAAGATGCGGACGCGCTGTTCGGCAAGGACTACGAGCTGACCAAGAAGCGCGACGTCACGCAGCCCGGTCAGTACGTCACGCGCGAGACGGTCGACCTCGTCGGCCCCAAGGGGGAGATTCGCTCCGTCGCGATCATCGCGCCGCTGCGCAAGGCCACGCAGGTGGAGCTCGCGAAGACCGACGCGTTCGTGCTCGGCGTGCAGCCGCCGCTTCGCGAGAGCGGCAAGCTCGAGGGCACGCCGGGCATCACGCTGCGCGGACCGGCGGGCATGGTCACCACGAACGGTGGCGTGATCCTCGCGCATCGCCACGTGCACATGAGCCCCGCGCAGGCCAAGGACTACGGCGTCTCCGACAAGGACATGATCAAGGTCCGCGTCGAAGGCGATCGCGAGATGACCATGGGCGACGTGATCGTGCGCGTGCATCCCGAGTACGAGCTCGACATGCACATCGACACCGACGAGGCCAACGCTGCCGGGCTCACCAACGACTCCGTGGTGGCCTTCGACGGGATGCAGTAGGAAGACGTCTGGACACATCCGCCGTGTCTGGCCGGCACCGGCGGACGTAACTGGGCAATACGCTTGGATGTCAGGCGAGGCCTGCTGCTTGCACAACCCTGGGGAATGTTGCTTCGTCCCCAGATCGCTGCTCCCACCCACATCGCTCGGCTCTCGGCCATTGGCCTCGCCATCGCGGGCGCCGGGCTGTTCGCGATGGCCAAGCCGGTGCTCGAAACACCGACGCAACAGGGCGTCGCGACCATCGCGCTGACGACGGAGCACGAGCTCGCGATCGATATCGGTGTTGCCGCGCAGATCGAAGCACCACCCGTGTCGCGCACGGGATCGCGCAGCGTCGCGATGGTGTTCACCGCGCAAGACGCGACGTGGATGAAGCTCGAGGATCTCGGGGTGCCCGGTGACGACGCGGACATGCGCACCGCATTTCCGAAGCACGGAATGATCACGTACACGCAGGAGGACTACGTCGAGACCGCGACCGCACCGATCGCGCCCGAGGACCTCTCCGCCGCGTATCGCGATCGCGTCGGCGACAGGATCATCGTCGATGACTCGTGCGTCGCGTACATCACGGGCTTCGCAGTGGTCGCGCGCCTCACGGGGAGCCCGGGCTACGCGGGTGAAGACGTCGAGTGGAGCGCGAGCTCCGTGATGCGCTACGGCGCACCGATGATCGCGGCGAGGCTCGACCGCTGCAGCGGCACGCTCGCGCGCGATGCGTCGCTCCCGCCCGCCGTCCGCATGCAGACGTGGAGGGACGACGACGCGAAGATCGACGCGAAGATCGACGCGAAGATCGTCGCGCAGGCCAAGGGCATGCTGCTTCGCTCCGAACCGGCGCACGCGCAGACCAAGGACTGGAACGCGTACTACGAGAACGTGGCCGAGGAGAGGACCAGGGGCTGGGCGCGCCATCCGAACACCCGGTGGGAGACGCAGGTGTTCACGCACCCCACGACGAACGAGACGTGGGTGTCGCTGCACGCGCACCAACTCGAGGGCTGCGGCGCACCGCACGTGAACGTCTGGGGCCTCTATCGCGTCGAGAAGGACGGCACGCTCACCGCGTTCGATGCGAACCTCGGCGAGATCGAGACGATCACGAGCCTCGTCGACTTCGACGGTGACGGCATCGTCGAGGTCGTCGGCAGCGCGTGGCTCGGCGCCACGATCGTGGGTGACGTGAACGGCGCGACGCTCGAGAGGCTCGACGTGCCGTTCTACGGCTGTCCTTGTTAGTAGTGCGGCGGCTTCTCGGTGGCCGGGCCCATCGGAACTTCGGGGCTGCGCACGCCTTGCTTTAGCTGCTCGAGCTCGCGCTGCGTCGCATCGAGGCGCGTGCCGAGCTCGCGGACGAGTGTGTCGAGCTCTTTGATCAAGCGGTCCTGATACGCGAGCTTCACTTCGAGGTCGATGATCTGGTCGGCGAGCTCCGCTACATCCGGCATCGCGAACTAGGTACCACGAGCGATACGTCTAGCGGACGACGCGCGCGATGGGCAGCGGTGCGGGCTCCGTCTCGCGGCGGATTCGTGCGAGCTCCGCCATGTGCTGCACGAGCGCGCGGGCGCTCGCGAGCAAGAGGCCGATCGACGACGCGAGCCCGACGTAGGCACCCCACATCGCGTCGCTGTCGCCCGCGAGGAGCACGTACCAGACCGTGGAGATCGCGCCGTGCACGATGCTGCCGATCCACATGCCGCGCGCCGTGAACTTCGCGCGATGAAACGCGATGCCAGCGAACACGGCACCCGGGATGCCCCCGACGATCAGAAGGAGCGCCACGCCGCTACTCACATCGAGGATCGTCAACGAGATCCACGTGAGCGCGGTCGCGAAGCACACCATGAACCAGGCGGTGAACCAATTACGTCGCGTCCGCAGCACGCGGAGCGCGGCGATGATCGCGAGTACGGCGGCCCCGAGGTGAACCACGTAGGCCGGCGGGAACTGGTACGGCGCGATTGGCTCACTGCACACGCGCAGCGTCGGGAGAAACGCGCAGACAAAGAGCAACCAGCCACTGCCCGCGATCAGCGGCTTTCTGCGTTGTGGCCTCGCGTCCACCGTGTCGTCCTCGGTCTGGCCCACCATGCGTCGATCCTAACATTCGACCGACGAGCTCCATGTGGGCATGCACGCTCTTGCCCGTCGTTGCCAGTGGCTACTCGCACGCGACGCGCGAGATCGCCGCGCTGCTGCCTTCTGGAACGGTGAGGTAACCACGGCCATCGGGCAGCCACGCGACCGCTTCGCCTTGGAGCTCGGGCGCGACGGGAACGATCGTCGGTGTTGCCGAGAGGAGCCCCGCGATCGTGCTGTCCGGGGAGCCGGACAGTTGGAACACGTTCGTGTACGTGCGGACGAGCAAGCGCACACCGCAGTCATCGGCATAGAGGTCCGCACCCGTGACCAACAGGTTTCCCGTGGGGATGGTCAGCGTGCCGACCTCCTCGGCGGTGGCCACCATCGCTGACTTCGGGAGGAGGAACACCTTCGACGGTGTGCCGGCGTTCGGCGGCGTCTGCTTCGTGATCACGTACGTGTCGCCGTTGCGCGGATCCACGAACAGCGCCTCCGCGTCGTGTGCACCGTCGGGATACGAGACATCGAACGTGCGGGCGGTGGCAGCTTGCGTGCCGCTGATCGCGGTGGGCTCGTCGATCTCGTAGACGCGGATGCGCGTGCGCACGAGATCGTTGTCACCGATGTCGGCCGCGTAGAGGCACCAGCGATCGGCGCCACAGGGACCGATCGCGAGGTCTTCCCAATCGGTCGCCATGCCGCCGGTGATCGTGAGGACGCCCTGCGATGCGCCGTCGGTACCCATCGCGAACAGCCGCGCGGTGTCGCCGCTGTCGTTGTGCGTCCACACGGTGCCGGCGAGTGCGCGGCTCGTCGCGAGCCCCGAGAGCTCGGTCGCTTCGGTGTTCGCAACAATGCCCACCGTGGTCGGCGCACCGAACGTGCACGCGCAGTCTCTCGCGTCGATGCTCGTGGCATCCCCCGCCGAGGCATCGTGCCCCATAGACGTGTCATCACCACATGCACCGAGGACGACCAGCAGGAGGAATCGCGACTGCACGAGGAACGCATAGTATCCTCCAACGCATGTCATTGCGGATTCTCTTCACCGCGCTCCCCCTCTTGCTCGTGCAGGGCCGTGCGTACGCGCAGGACGCCTTCGAAGTGTGCAAAGGCGAATCGAGGATGGCGGTCGCCGGAACGGGCAAGCCGACGATCGCGATGGTCTACCTGAACGACTTCCCCGTCACGACCACGCCCGCGATGCGCAACGCGGTCGCCGCGCAGATCGCGACGTTCGAGAAGGCGAAGATCGTCCCGGCCAAGGACGTCGAGGCGGCCAAGAAGCTCGTCGACGAGAAGAAGTGGGACGACAAGAGCGAAGCGTGCGGCCAAGCGCCCTCGCTCGTGGCCGCGCTCGGCCTCAAACATCCAAACCTCTCGACGGGCACGGTCACTGTTTCGTGCGAAGGCGATGCGTGCCAGCTGCACGTCGACCTCGAGCGCCACGGTCGCCACAGCAAGGATCGCTGGGTCCGCTACAGCGCGCCGCTGAGCGCCGCAAAGGACAAGATCAAGGTCGCGACGATCCAGGCCGCGAAGCTCAAGGCCAATGGCGCTCCGCCCGACGCGCCCAAGGCCGGCCTCGAGGTCGGTGAGCTCGCACCGGGAACCGTCACCGTGCGCAGCGACGCGGATGGCTCGCTGGAATCGGATCGCATCATGGAGAACAACCCGGCGTTCGCGGCGTGCTCGCCAAAGACGGGCAAGAAGGTGATGCGCGGCTTCTGGGCAGAGTGGAAGCTGTCGGCGAAGGGCAACCCGTTCCAGATCCAGGTGAAGCCGTTCGCGGGGCGTGATCCGCTCGACGCACAAGCAGCCGAGTGCTTGAAGAAGGCGCTCGAGGCAACGCAGCTGCGGTGTCCGCGCGATGGCAAGGTTGTAGACGTCAAGACCGCGATTTGTCTGTAGCAACGCCAGAACAGCTCGTCGGCATCGACGTCGGACGCTATCGCCTCGAGCGCATTCTCGGTGAGGGCGGCATGGGCTGCGTGTATCTCGGCGTCGACGAGGAGCGATCCGCGCGCGTCGCGATCAAGGTGCTGTCCAAGCAGACCGACGAGTCGATGCAGCGCTTCCGTGCCGAGGTGCGCGCGGTCAGTCTGATCTCGCACGTCAACATCGTGAACCTCCTCGATGTCGCCGAGCTCCCCGATGGCCGGCCGTACATGGTGATGGAGCTCGTCGAAGGACAGAGCCTGCGCGACGCGGCGCCGCTGTCGTCCGTCGAGACGATCGTGCGCGTGTGCGCCGAGGTCCTGTCGGCGCTCGAAGCGGCCCACGCGATCGGCATCGTCCATCGCGATCTCAAGCCCGACAACATCATGGTGACGCGCGCGGGCCACGCGAAGGTCCTCGACTTCGGCGTCGCGAAGCTCGCGCCCGGCGTCGGCGGCGGCAACACGCCGCGCACCGCCGAGGGCCTCACGATGGGCACGCCCGCATACATGGCGCCGGAGCAGGTCATCGGCGGCACCGTCGACGCGCGGACCGATGTCTACACGATGGGCGTCGTGTTGTTCGAAGCGCTGACGGGGCGGAGGCCGTTCACCGGAGCGAACGACGTGGAGGTCATGCGCGCGCATCGCGACGTCCAGCCGCCACGCCCGCGCTCGATCGCGTCGAAGATCCCGGTCGCCGTCGAAGACGTGATCCTGTGCGCGTTGGCGAAACACCCCGCGAAGCGATTCCAATCCGCGCGCGAGATGGCGCGCGCTCTCGTCGATGCCGCGGAGGGCCGCGTCTCGGTGAAGAAGCTCGCGTCCGCCGACGAGACGCCGACTCCGCGCGAGCGTCCCGCTGTTCCCCCGCCACCGTCGCGGATCCCGGCGATGATTGCCGTCGCGGCGATCGCCGTTGCGGCGACGGTCGCGTTCACGATCGCACGCGCTCGCAAGAAGTCGCACGAGGTCTCGCCCGACACGGTTCACGATGCGAGCGAGCCGGAGACCCTCGACGCGGGGCTGGCCGACGATGTACGCGACGTCATCGTCGACGCGGGTGACGTCGTCATCGACGCGGGTGATGTCGCCGTCGACGCCAGCGTCGATGCGGTGATGCCGGACAAGATCGAGGTGCGGCCCGCCAAGCTAGCGCTGCCCGCGCCGATCACGCGCGCGCCCGACTTCTCGACGGATGCCTTCGATCCTCTCGTGTACCTTCCGCGCGCGACGCAGCTCGCGAAGCAACTCGCCGCGGACGCGCAGCTCGTCCAGATCCAGGGTACGCCGGTGAGCACCGCGCACGTCGTGGATCTCTCGCGCGCCCAGCGGCTCGTGGAGTATCGCTATGTCTCCGCCCTTGCTGCGAAGGTCGCATCCACCGACAAGCCGTGCCTGGTGGTAGTGAGCATCTCGCCCGCCGGTGCGCAGGCGCGCGTCGAGACCGACAAGCGATGCGCGCACAAGCCGATCGCCACACCTCGCTGCTCGCTGAAGAAGCTGCGCGACGTGATGGCGTCGGCCTACGCGAACGACTCCTTCAGCACGAGCGATCTCTCGTTCGTGTTCCGCGGGACCTGGTCGGTGATGGCGCTGGAGAACACCGACCTTCCGCATGATCGACCGTCGCGGTTGGAGCTGCCGGACTGCTAGCTCGTCGCGGGCTCGGCCGGCGTGCCGGGCGCGACCGGCTCTTCGCTCAACACCTCGATCTCCTCGTCGTGTGCCGCGGGCGGCAGTGCGCCGAGCATCGCGAGACCTTCCTCGAGGTACGCGACAAAGCGCAGGCGGTCCATCGACGTGCGGCGCACCTCACTCTCGGCGATCTCGATCTGCTCGCGCAACATGCGCTGATCTTCGAGCATCTTGTCGGCATTCTCTCCGACGACGATCAAGCGATCCTCGAGCGTGCGCTTGTCCGCTTCGAGCACCGTACATCGCTCCTTCGCTTCCGCGACCTCGCGCTGCGCCTTCTTCAGCGACTCGCGCAACGCCTCCACCGATTCCTCGAGCGTCTTCACCTTGCCCTCGGCGATACGCGCCTCTTGCTGCGCGGCGATGATCAGCTCGTCCTTCTCGAGCGTCACGCGCGCGAGCTCCTTCACGTGCCCGCGGACGAGCGCGTCCATATCGCTCGCGTGCGCTTCTGCGGCTTGCGATAGCTCGCGCGTGCGGAGCTGGTCCTTCTCCGTCGCGGTGCGAGCGAGATCGGTCTTGAGCCCCGCGATCTCGCTCAAGAGACGCTCGCGCTCCTCGGCGAGCTCGTGGGCGGCCAGCGCCTTGGGCTCGAGCTCGCCGCGCAGGGTCGACAGCGAGCGCTCGTGCGCGGTGCGCAGCTCCGCGATCTCGGCTTCGTGTGCTTCGCGCAACCGCGATGTCGAGGCGGCGATCGCTTCTTCGCCTGCTTCCACGGCGGCGCGGCGCTTGGCTTCGACCGCAGCGACTTCGGTCTTCGCGCGGTCGTCGAGCATGGCGCGCTCGGTGTTCCACAGCGCCCGCGTCTCGTCGAATGCACGGGTCAGCTCGTCGACGCGAGCTTCGGCGGCCGCGGTTCGCGCGTGCTCTTTCTCGACGAGCTGCGCGAGCTCGTCGGCCGCGGCGATCTGATCCTGCAGGCGCAGCTCGACGCCGCGCGTGCGCGCCTCGTAGGCGAGCAGCTCGTCGTTGCGTGCTTGCAGCTCGCGCTGACGCTCGACGAGGCGTTCGTTGGTCCGCACCACCTCGAGCCTGCGCTCTGCTTCGGCGGCGAGCTCGTCATCCTTGTTGGCGAGCTCGCGTTGCGCCTCGGACAGCTGGCGCTGCAAGCGCGAGAGCTGCCGGCGCAGCGCGACCTCTTCGCTCTCGCCGGCCATCGGTGGTTGGCCGGTCTGCGCTCGTGGACGCGTGCGCTCGAGCAACTGACTCGCCACTTGCGAGGCCGATGTTGCACGCGCGCGCGGCAATGGAGCGAACACGCGATCGACGCGATAGTTCGTCACCGCCTCGGGAGGCGTTCCAATGGGATTCGGCTCCGTGCGCGAGTCCCGCCCCGACGGTCGCTTCTTGGTCACTTTTCCCAGTATCGGGGATCGACGCCTGTTGAGCCAGCGATCCGTGGCATTGTCGCGGGCGTACGTGAGCCTCCCACCCGGTCACCGTGTCCTGATTACCGAGCTCGGCGAAGAACCGCTCGACGCGATCGCGAACCACGCATCGCTCGTGCCGATGGAAGCGCCGGACCCTGCGACGTTGCGTGATCGCGACGTCATCATCGCCATCAAGTCCGCGTCCGTCGGATGGGTCGATCTCATCATGACGAGCGGGCAGTACCAGCATCCGCCCAAACCGCCGTACACACCGGGCCTCGAGTACGCCGGTGTCGTCGTGTGGCGAGGTGCGGCAGCGGCGGGAGTCGAGATCGGCGATCGCGTGATGGCCGATGGATTCCTCGTCGGTCCTCGCTCGTACGGGGCCTACCAACCGTGGGGCGGGTTCGCGTCGTATGCCGTCGCACCCATCGAAGCTATCCATCCGCTACCCGAGGCGATGACGTTCGACCAAGGGTGCAACCTCTTGGGCAACTACGAGACGGCCTATCACTGCCTCGTCGTGCGCGGTCGCGTACAGCGCGGCGAGACCGTGCTGATCCACGGCGCGTCGGGATCGACCGGCCTGGCCGCGGTGCACATCGCGAAGCACCTCGGCGCCACGGTGATCGCCACGGGTCGCTCGGATGCAAAGCTCGCGGTAGTCAAAGCGCAGGGCGCCGATCACGTGATCAACACGAGCGACCTGTCGACGATGCGCGACGCGGTGAAGTCACTGACGGGCGGCGAGGGCGTGGACATCGTCTACGACGGCGTCGGTGGTGACATCTCCGTCGAGAGCTTGCGCTGCGTGAAGTTCGGCGCGCGGTTCGTGATCGTCGGATGGGCCGCAACACCGTCGGTCTCGCGCGGCAAGGGCATGCGCGGCGCACCCAACGCGAACCAGTTGCCGACGAACCTCATCATGATGAAGGGACTCGACGTCCTCGGGTCACCCGCGGTGATCTCGAGCGTGAAGAACCCCGCGTTGCGCCCGCCGCGTCTCGCGCAGATCCTCGCGTGGGCCAAGGACGGCACGATCAAGCCGTACGTCTCGCACACGTTCCCGCTCTCCGCGTTCGCAGAGGCGATGCATGCAAAGTGGCGCGGCGAGGTGATCGGCGGCGCCGTGTTGCACCCTTAGCCGCCGGTCGGACGGAACGTGAACGGATAGTTCACCTGCACACCGCCGCCGCCCTTGGGCTTGGGGAACTCGATGCTCTTGACGACGTCGCTGATGCACGCTGCGACTCGCGGATCCACGCCGCTCGCCGTCACCGTCTTGGCCTCACCGCTCGGCGCGATGAAGAACTGCACGCTGATGGTGCCGGCGAGCGTGGGCGACACGAGCAGCTCCTTCTCGTAGCAATAGAGGATCTTCTGCACGTTGCGCTTGATGTAGCGGCGGATGATCGCCTTATCGAGCTCGCCGTGCGCGAGCGGTTGCCCGATGCGAATGCTCGGAGTGCCCGTACCGTGATCGGCGTACGCCGTCGACGAGTGGGCGACCGAGTCCTGCACGGGGACGAGGGTGATGGTCTCGACCTTCGCGCGGCCGAGCGCGAACAGCACCGCGGCCATCCGCTGATTGGTCGTGCCCGAGCGAATCCCGAGGCGCGCTTCGATCCCGAGTGACGACTGTCCGCGTCGCGCGTTCACGAGCGTGTCGATCGGAGCGATGACGCTGGCGCCGCTGATGGTCTCGTCGCCGATCTCGAGCTCGTCCTCGGAGACATCGATCTGCAAACGATCGCGCACCGTGGGATCACGGGCACCAAAGAGATACGGCAGCTGCACGCGCGCGTCGCCGACATGCGCGGCGAACGCCACCGATGACAGCTTCAGATCGTCGAGCAGGTAGAGCGTGTCGACTGCGCTCGACGTCGCGTTGACGAACAGTGCGATCTGTCCGGCGCCATCGTCCAGACGCGCCGTCACACCGACGGGCGCGAGCGATACGGGGCGCACGTACGGCGTGGTCTCGCCCGCGTACGTGTCGGTCGGCGACGTCTTCTTGCGAAGGATCGTGCGATCGAACAGAACGAGCTCGTCCGCGAAGGCGAGCGAGGAACCATCGCCCACGCTCGGCAACGCGAACGGAAGCGCGCCGTCGGGCATCGTCAGGCGCGGCATCGGTGCCGCGACGCGCTGTTCCGGCATCGCGCGCGTGCTCGTCTTGTGGGCCGAAAGGTCGGTCGGCTTCTCGTCCGGACATCCCGCCAGAAGAGTCGCGAGTGCCATCCCCCGGAACGCGACTCTCATCAGTCCCCACGGTAACCCACCCGCAACGTTCGAGACCTCACCATCCGATCAAAACGTGAGCACGAAAAACCGTGTGCGAGCCCACGTGAAAGATCCGCCGTGTTTTCTGCCTCGCGGTTCGAGTTGCGACGAAGCCTCGCGTCGGTTTTAGTGGATGAATGCGAAGCGTCGAGGGTGCTCCGCAACCTCTCCGGCCCCTGGTGGTCGTGAAGGGCACCGTTGCAGATCGTCCATGGGGAGCCACGCTCGCCGCCCTCGGCCTCGAGGGCCGCACGGGCCAGCTCGATCTCGTCGGCGGCGATCAGCGCTTTCAGATCGCGTTCGTCCACGGCCACGTCGTCGGCGCGACGTCGCCGCTGCCGGTGGACTCGGTCGCGCGCATCGCGCTGTCGAATCGGTTGATCACGGCGCTCCAGGCAAAGACGTACGGCAAGATCGATGACGTCGATCGCTTCGCGGACGCAATGAAGCTCACCGCGCCGCAGACGATCCACCTGAAGCGCCGCGTGCTGGTCCAGCGCGTCGCGCGCACGTTCTCCGTCGATGCTGGCGACTACTCGGTGGACGAGCGCATCACGATCCCCGCGCTGCTCGGCGTCGAGGTCGACATTCGCGCCGCGATCTATCTCGGCATGCGCATGAACCTCTCGCAGCAGCGGCTCACGCGCACGATGCACAAGGTCGGTCACGCGCGCTTCGTGCTCGAGCCCTCGGCGATCAACGAGCTCGCGAAGTTCGAGCTCGGCGAGGAAGAGCAGATCGTCATCGATCGTTTGCACGATGGCACGTCGCTCCCCGAGCTCGAGGCCAACCATCGCGAGCTCGATCCGCGCATGATCGAGGCGCTGCTGTGCACGCTCGCGATGTGCAACGCGGTGACGCAGCACGATCTGCCGTCCGCGCCGATCGCCGTCGGCACCGCGCCGCCGCCGATCACCACTGTCATTCCGTCCGGACTCGCGAAGCTCGGACAGAACACGATGCCACGCACGCCCACGCTGCGCGAACCGCTCGCGACGCGTACGCCCACGCTGCGCGATCCAGTGCTGACCGGTCGCACACCCACACCGCGCGAGCCGACGATCACGCCGCCATGGGGCATCGCAGACGCGAGTCCGGACGTGTCCGCGGTGCCGATGCTGATCCAGCAAGACCCCGACGTCTCGTCGCCGCGCACGGTCACTCGCTCCAAGCGAGATCACCGCACCGTCCCGGTCGCCACCCGCGAGCTCGCCGAGCTGATCGCGAAGTCCTCGCCCCGCGCCGCCACCCGCGACACATCGTCGCGCCCCTCGCGCGAGCGGCAGATGACGGACCCGTTCCTCGAGGTCCAGGCCACCAAGATGCGGCCGCCGGCCCTCGACCTCGAGGAGATCCGCGAGCTCATCGACGTGGGCACGATCCTCCTCGAGCGCTCGGTCGATCACTTCAGCTTCCTCGGCCTCTCCTTCGACGCGCCCGCCGAGGAAGTGCGCGACGCGTACCTCGAGTTCGCGCGGTACTTGCGGCCCGAGAAGCTGGTCGAGCTCGGCATCGTGGGCCAAGAAGCCGAGGACGCGAACGCGGTGTTTGCTCAGGTCGTCATCGCGTACACGGTCCTGACCGATCCTCATCGGCGCCGCGAGTACGTGTCGATGCTCGACGCGACTCGGGCTCGCGCGCGGCGCTGAGACAGGGTAGGGTCGGCTCCGTGTCTGGCCCTAGCCCCAAGACTTACGCGTTCGAAACCACGTTGATCTCGATCGCCATCGTCATCGCGCTGATCTTCTTCCTGAAGTCTCAGTGGTCGCACTAGCCCGCTGAGGCGAGGACGGCTTCGAGGCGTTCGAGGAACTTCACGCTCTCGGCGACATTCGAAGACGTCGGCGCGTAGCGCTCGAGCTGGATCACGAGCTGGTCGGTCGCCGGGTGACGGCCGCGTAGGCGCTGCGCCGCTTGGTACGCGCGATCGAGCTCGTCGTTCGCGGTGCGCGGGGAGATATCGACGAGCTGGCGCGCGTTCGCGAGCGCTTCGCGCATCGCCTCGATCGTGCGCTGATCGTGGACGAGCAGCACTTCGCGCTGGTTGATCGAGCCGAGCGAGTCGAGATACTTCACGAGGCCTTCGCTCGTGAGGCGCGCGACCGCGATCGGTTGCTCGGCGAGCTCGCGCTCGAACTCGACCATCTGCCAGCGATCGGCAGCGCGCATGGCGCGGCACACGACCGAGCCGACAAACGTGCGCATCACCGCTTTGACCGCCGCGAGGGCAGGGCCGTGCTTCTGCGTGTCGGCGTTCTGCAGCGCATCGTTATACGGCGCGAGCGTGGTGGCGAGCTCGGCCAGACCGCGGCGCACGAGGAGCGCGCGACCGAGCGAGGTCAGATAGCCGGGGACGACCGAGGCGGGGTTCACGTCGGGGAGGAAGGCCGCGTAGACCGCCGTGACGAGCGCGTGCACGCCTTCCGAGGAGGATGATGCGAGATCGTCGAGGATGCCGAGGACGTGGCTGGTCTCGTTGGCCTCGAGTGCGACCTCCATGCGCTCGAGCGCTTCGTTGTGTTGCGAGCGGAGGCCGTACTCGATCGAGATCATCTTCTCGATGACCTTGGCCCAGCGCTCCGTGTCGCCTTCTTGCTTGGACGCTTCGGAGACCGCGAGGTCGATACCGTCGAGGAGGTCGCCGAGCTCGTTCACACCGAGGTCGAGCTTGTCCTGCTCGAGCGGTGCGCCGCCTTCGAGATCACCGAAGTCGAACGGGCCCGAGGGCTCTTCGTCGGGGGCGGGCTTGGTGGTCTGCTCCGCCTCGATGCGGCGGCACGTGGCGAGGAGCTCGAGCAGGCCGCGGAACGTTTCGGTCCACAGAGTCCGCAGGCTCTGCGCGTTCGCCTCTTTGTCGGCGGGCGCGCTGCGACTCGCGACGAAGCGCTCGTAGAGCGACTCGTCGAGCGCCTTCAAATGGTCGAGCGCCGCGAGCGAGAGGCGAACCAGCTCTCCCGCTTGGTTCTGAATCCTCGGCGTACCGATCGCCTGTTGCAGCCGTGGGTCCACGAACTGCTGCATTTTCACATGCCGAAACCGCTGGGGGCCAATTCCTTTTTATCTATGGGAAACTCGAGGCCTGTGAGGGCACCGATCATCATCGTAGGTTGCGGCTTCTTGGGGAGCCATATCGCCCGCGCCGGGCTGGCGGCAGGGCGGCAGGTCCGGGTCCTGGCGCGTGGAACCGGGCGCATGCAGCCGCTGGGAGCGCTCGGCGCCGAGGTGAAGTTCCTCGACGTCGGTGTCACGTCCAAGATCCCGCAGGCCCTGAGCGGGATGCACGGCGCCCTGGTCGTGTACTCGGTGCCGCCGGTCACGACGCTACGTCCCGGTCAGGCGATCCGCGCGGCGATGCAGGCCGCCTATGGCATCTCGGCGAGCTGCTTCATCTACTTGTCGTCGAGCGGCCTGTATGGCGACAAGCCCGACGACGACGTGTGGATCGACGAAGACACGCCGCTCGCGGTGGACCACGGCATGCAGAACGTCCGCGCCGACGAGGAGGAGATCGAGCGCCACCAGTTCACGAACCTGCGCGCGGTGACGCTGCGGTTGGCCCCCGTGTACGGGGCGGGCAAGGGCATCCGGCCGCGCCTGCGCGAGGGCAAGTTCAAGATGATCGACGATGGCGAGCACGCGACGTCGCGCATCTACATCGAGGACTTCGTGCGCGTCGTGTTCGCAGCCGAGGAGAAGGCGCCGAACAAGTCGGTGTACCTCGTCGCCGACGACGAGCCGACGACGCAGCTCGCGTACTCGACGTGGCTATCCGACCACCTCGGCGTGCCGATGCCCGGCAAGCGCGCGCTGTACGAGCCCGGCAAGCCGGCCGTGAATCATCGCAACCGCAAGTTCCGCAACACGCGCATGAAGCAGGAGCTCGGCATCGAGCTGAAGTACCCGTCGTTCCGCGAGGGAGAGGCGGCCATCGACGCCGAAGAAGCTGCGCAGCAGTGACGGTGCGGGCGGCGGCTCTGGCCTTAGCGATACGGCGACTTCGAGGTCGCTTGCACGTTCAGTAGCTGCTCGACGAGCGCCACCGCCGCGTGGAGCCGGCGCTCGCTCGCGAGATCGCGGAGCGCGACGGTCAGCTTGGGGCCGAACGAGAGCAGGACGAGATCCGACTCCTCGACGAGCCTCGCGATGCGATCGACGGGAACGTTGGGCGTTCCAGAGAGCGCATACCGGCGCGCGCCGATCACGTGTGTGGCGCGCGCTCCGGGGCCGACCTCCGCGAGGATCCACTTCGGCTTCTCGCGATCGCCGAACGCGCTGACCTCGGTGCGCAGCGAGCGATAGCTCGACTCCCACTCGGCGCCGTCGCGACTCTCCGGCGACATCTCCCACGTGAGCCCGACGAGCAGCGTGCCGACGCGGCTGTTGATCTGACCGTTGAGCGGCCACGTGGTGCCGCCACGTCCGGCCGCGCCCGCCAGGATGCTCTGCCACGTCTCGACGAGCGCGGCGTGATCCTCGGCGAACGCTCGATGGATCGTGACGTGCCTCGCGATGGCGTCTGGATCGTTCGCGTCGTTCTTGCCCTTGGTGCGGAGCCTGCCGCCGCGCGCGTACACCGTGAGCGGCGGATGCGATCGAGCGCCCCGCGCGATCGCCGCTCGCGTCGCGGGACCCACGATCAAGCGCAAGAGGCCCGGCGTGTCGCAGAACACGAAGTGGTCACGGTCGAAGTCCGCGTGACCGACGGTCATGTCGCGCCAGAAGCCGTGCTCCATGCCCTCCTCGGAGATGTAGAGCACGACCTTCTCCGGCATCCGGAACTCTCCTTCGCCGACCACGGTCCAACGCCCGCCCCACCACGCGCGCTCGCCGACAAAGCTCACGCCTTCGCATTCGCCCGTCAGCGATGCGCCAGCGACCGTCCACCGTCCACTCTTCGCCGCGTCGATGAAGTCGAGCTTCACGGAGCGATACTATTCACCCAACTCGTCACCGTCGAGACGCCAGCGGTGTGAACGAGCTCGCTTCCGATCAGCGGCATCTGGTCGTAGTTTCCGCGCACCGACATGCGGCGAACGATCGCGCTGTTCGTGGGATTGCCCGGCGCGATGCGCTTGCCGGCGCCCGCGCCGTTGCCTTGCACGGTGATGTTCACCGTCGTCAGATAGCCGGGCTCGCTCGTCGCGGGCTTCGGCGCAGCGTCGAGGCGCAGCGACATGTTGTTCGTGCTCGCCGCGTAGCCGCTCGGGTTGTGACAGTGCCCGCAGTTCGCGTGCAGATAGCCGAGCGCGGCGACCTCGGTCGCGTTGCCGGTCGGGCCGAAGCTCGGTGCGTCGATCGGCACGACGAACAGGTTCGCCGACGACCATGCGGTGATCGTCTGTGCGCCGAGCTGCACGGCCTGAATGCCGAGGCCGCCACCCGGCTCGCTCTGATGGCACTTCGTGCATTCGTGCGCGGTGGGAACATCGTGCTGCGTGCCGGCGACATCGACCGCGCCATCGACCGTGAGCACCGCGTCGGTCTGCGCCACGTTCCACACGTACGTTCGGAGTGACGGACCGCTGCCGAGGATCTCGATGATGCGTGTCTCGACGAGCTTGCCGTCGCGCGCGAACTCCTTCACGAGCCGCGTGCCGACGGGGAACTTCCAGCGATCCTGGTTCGTGTTGTCGATGCGACCACCCGGCGGAAGCAGGATCCACCGACGCTTCACCGCACCGTCCGTCCACAGCTCCCACCGCGGCGTGTACGTGATGGCGTCGGACGGGATGTAGCGCGTCGCGAAGTCGCCGTACACGCCCTGTTGCGACAGGCGCGTTCCATCACCGGTCGCCGGCTGCGAGGTCGGGCCCGCATCGATCTGCACGGGGGCGTCGAGCGGCGGTGTGGTGTCGGGCACGAATGCATCGACGGGACCGTCTGCAGGGTACGCGTCGTCGGTGATCGGGGCGTCGGTCGCGTCGAGCGCGTCGAGCGTGTCGATCGTGTCGATCGTGTCGATCGGTCCAGCATCGGTAGCGTTCGGGGCGCCATCGGAACCACCTGCGTCCAAGCGGTCGGACCCGGCCGGTCGGGCACAGCCCGTCGCAGCGAGGAGGAGAATGATTTGTGACAGCGGCGCACATCGAGAAGATCTGCGCGAGCGGTTTTCTGCGAGTGATATGGTCGGCGGCATGAGCATGAGGGCGCTCGTCGTTGTCTGTTTGCTCGGTGCATGCGGTGGTCCAACGGACGACGGCATTCATGGCGAGCTCTTGTCGATCGAGGTCGAGCCCGCGAACGAGGTTCTCGAGTGGACGGGCTCGGCGATCACGCTCGACTACACGGCGATCGGGAAATGGGAAGACGGTTATGTCGGTCCCGTCGCGAACGCGATCTTCACGCTCGACAATGAAGGCGCGCGCCTCGGTCAGTTCACCGACGCGACGTTCTCGGTGAACGGACAAGCAGCAGGCAAGGGCGGCGTCATCGCCACCATCGGCGATGTGAGCGGCGCCACGAGCGTGGTCGTCACGATGCATCCAGTGAACCTCGGTCCGGGCGTCGCGCCAGGATCAGAAGCGAACTTTCCCGATTCGTCTCCCGCGGGATCGATGTCGCAAGACCTCGTCTATCCGCTCGATCACGCCGTGATGCCGACGAGCGTGAAAGCGCCGATGCTCATGTGGGAAGGCGCGTCGGCAGCCGATCAGCTCTATCGCGTTCGCATCGTCGCTGGCTTCTTGACGCTCGACACGATCCTCGCGACCACGCCGGGCATGAGCTACGAGCCGTCCCCCGCGGACTGGCAGCTCGTGAAGAACAGCGTGCAGTCCGGTGCGGTGACGATGAGCGTCGACCATTGGGATCCGGTGAATGGCGCGCACGGCGGGGCGCCCGTCGAGGTGAAGCTCGTGTCCGCGGATGTCGTCGGTGCGATCTACTACTGGAACCTCGGCGCTGGCGAGATGGAGCGCATCGACGCGAACGGCCGCGCGAAAGCGATCCCGGTTCCGCCCGAGTACACGCCGGAGGCCGGTAACCGCTGCGTCGCGTGTCACACGGTGAGCCGAGATGGTCGCTACTTGTCGGGTTCGCTGTGGGGCGGCGGACGCGAAGGCGCCGTGTTCGACATGAGCAGCAACGCGGTGAAGAGCTCGAC
>JAEYYV010000014.1 GCA_023428295.1 Pseudomonadota bacterium | reverse complement strand
CGCCATCCGCGTGCGCTCGCACCGCGGCGGCGAAGCGCTCCGCGAGCGCGCGATCGTAGACCTCGGCGATCGCGCGACACGCCGCGCCCCCCTGCCCCGGCACGAGCAGGCGCTCGGGCAGCGTCGCGAGCACCGCGGCGAGCTGCGCGCGGATACCGCCGGGCTGCGAGGGAACGGGGCTGGCCACGCCCCAATCTAGCTCACTCCGCCGCGAGCGAGAGCGACGCGACGTCGAACCATCCGTCCCACACGCGCATGCCTTGCACGCGTTTGTGCACGAGTCCCTGCGATGCGTCGGCGACGATGCCCGCGATCGGCCAGCTCTCGAGGAGCGCCGCCCCGAGGTCCGTGGCGAGCTTGGCGCGCTGCGCGGGATCCCACGCGGCGGCGAGCGCATCGAGCGTGCGATCCACGCGCGGTGCAGCGCCGCGCAGCGGAACATTTGGTCCGACGAGCGACGAGAGATCCATGTCGACCATCCCGCTCCACGACATCTCGACGAGATCGAACTGCCCTTCGGCGACTCGCTTCTGCAGATACTCGACGCCGCCTTCGCGCACCTCGATCACCACGCCCATCTTGCGCGCCGCCTCCACGAAATAGTCGCGCGCGATCTTCTGAGGCGGCGCCGACAGGTCCTTGGGGGTGGGCTTGTCGGTGGCGAGCATGACGAGGCGCAGCTGCTTGCCAGCGTGATCGCGGATACCGTCCTTGTCGCTATCCGTCCATCCCGCTTCGTCGAGCAGCTTCGCGGCCGCGCCCGGATCGAAGTCGGGCACGGCGAGCTCGGGGCCGTTCGCGAAGCCGCCGGGCCAGATCGGCCACAGCACGGGGCGCGCGAGTCCGTCGAAGACGCGCTTGGCGATCGTGCGTCGATCCACGAGCAAGCCGAGCGCGTGCCGCACGCGTGGATCCGCGAGCGCAGGGTGCTCGGCGTTGAAGCGTAGATAGCGCATGCGAAGCGCGGCCAGCTCGAGCGCACGGAACGACGACGCGATGCCCGGCGCGCTCGCTTGCTCGGGCCAGTGCGCCGGGATCAGCGCGGGCACGATATCGAGGTCGCCGCGCTTTGCATCCTTGAGCGCGATCGCGGCGTCGGGCTGGAACACGTACTCGATGTCCTTGATCGCCGGCTTCGGGCCCCAGTACTTCTCGTTGCGAACGAGGTGCACGACGCCGCCCTTGTTCGATGCCAGCTTGTACGGTCCTGATCCGACGAGCGCACCGCCCGCGAGGAGCGAGCCGTCATAGATGTTCATCGGCAGGATCGGGATCTCGGCGATCGCACGCAAGACATACGCGCTGGGGCGATTGAGCACGAGCCGCACCTCGTGCGACGTGATGAGCTCGACGGCAAACACGTCTGCCAACATCGCGCGCAGGTGATCGACGCCGCGCCGCGGATCGCGAATCGCATCGAGCGTGAACTGCACGTCGCTCGACGTGACCGGTCGCCCGTCGTGGAACGTGCAGCCCGGCTCGAGCTCGATGCGGATCTCGGTCTGCGACGGCATCACGCGCCACGACCGCGCGAGCCTCGGCGCGAACCGCCCGGCCGGCTGCCCCGGCTCCGGGGGCAAGTAGCGAATGAGCGGCTCGAACACCGTCCCCATGACGATTCGCCGTCCCCACACCGTCGGTGCGACCAGCGGGTTCAGGCTCTTCGGGTCCGCGTCGACGTGGATCCGCAGGGTGTGCCCTCGGTTGGCGCGGACCTCGGCCCCCGACGACACGTCGGCGAGCGCGGGCGAGCTCGGTACGTTGGCCGCCTCCGCCGTGGGATCTGGGGCATGACGCCACGGTTTGACCCGCGCGGGCGAGTCGCAGGCCCCGCCTGTCAGGATCCCCAAGAACGCCGCGAAGACCGCGACTTGAGTGACCCTAGTCACCATGTTATGACCGCAGCCATCATGCTGAACGCTCCCGTCCGCAGCGTCCTGTTCGGTTTGCTCGTCGTCACGACGATCGGTGCCTGCGAAAAGGACAAGCTGAAGGGTCCGGAAGCAGAAGTCCGCAAAGGCGAAGTGAAGTTGAACCTCCCCACGGTTCCCGACTTCGCGCTGCCGCCCGCGCCGAGCGACGGCTCGCATTCTGTGAAGGAGATGCGGGTCAAGGGCAAGAAGCTCCTCGATGGCGAGATCACGGTCAAGGGAATCGTGACGTGGGCCTACGATTGCGCCACGGCTGTTCGGCAGCCTGGCATGACGGACAAAGACGTCCAGAAGATGATCGACGAAGATCCCACGAAGTGCGAACGCGCGAAGTTCTACATCGGTGACTCGGCGGATACGCCGGCCGAGAAGAGCATGTGGATCGTCGACGTGCCGCGCCCGTACAACAAGCTCGAGATGGAGCGCATCAAGAAGCCGGATCGGAACCTTCAGATGTATCCGGATCGCTGCGAGCCCGGCGAGAAGGACCCCAAGAAGCAGATCTGCCCGCCGTACGCGGTCGGCGATCAGGTCGAGGTGACCGGCACGTGGCGTCTCGCGTCGCCGCACAGCGAGCGCAACTCGGATGGCCTCCTCGTCTACAAGAAGATGAAGAACCTCACCCAGAACTGGGAGACGCCGGCTCCGGATCCGGTGAACCAGCCCGCGCCGGCCGCCGGTGGTGCGCCGGGCGAGCGCCTCTCGCCGCAAGATCTGGTGAACCAGAACAAGAAGGGCTGATCGCACCGCGGGTCGCTTCGACTCCGCGATCGGTTCGACGAGCCCCGGGCGCCCCGTGGCTCGTTGTCGTTTCGGGTGCGCGTCGTCGACGCGGGATCAGCAGTTCGTCGTGCTCGTGCAGACGAACTTGGTCTCGACGTTACCCGCGGCGCCAGTCGCACCGCCGTTGCCGTCGCGCTCTGCGAGCGGGGCGGATGGTGCGGACGCGCCGCCGGTGCCACCGGTGCCCGCGCTGCCACCGGACTGCGCGCAGTCGTCGGTGACCGTGGTGCCGGGCAGCGTGAGGATGCCGACGGAGCGGCCGCCTTGGCCACCCGCACCACCGCCGCCGTGACCGCCGTGTCCGCCGTCACCACCGCGACCGCCTGCGCGCGTGTTGGGCGCAGCCGTTCCGCCGTTGCCGCCACGGCCGCCGGACTGTCCGCG
>JAEYYV010000401.1 GCA_023428295.1 Pseudomonadota bacterium | reverse complement strand
CGTCGAAGCACAGCTCGACAGCGATGCAGTGCCTGTCGTCGCTGCCGCACCCGTCGCCGAGGACGCAACGCCCGTCGTCGAAGCAGCGCCAGGTGCCGAGGCCGTGCCCGTCGTCGAGGAAGCAACGCCGATCGAATCCATTCCACCGGAGCCAGTCGATGCGCCGACGTTCTCGAGCGCATCGACCGAGGTCGAGAACGTCCACCATGCCGAGCCCGATGCGCCGACGCCGGGGTTCTCGCTGTCCGACGAGGACGAGGTGCCGGGCGAGGATCAGGACGTCGATCCCGATCAGATCGCCGACGAGATCCATCAGCTCGGCGAGGACGACTTCGAGGAGGTCGAGCACACCGCGATCGCGGCGGAGCCGCCGGAGCCGGAACCCGAGCCGACGCCCGTGTACACCGAACCGTCCGTCGCGGCGGCGATCGAAGCGAGCCTCGATCAGCAGCTCGCCGATGCCGACGCCGAGCCGGAGGACCTCGGTTTCTCGCAACCGCTCGCGTACGCAGAGCCTGCGCTCGAGCAAGCTCTCGCGGCGGCACCGATCGACGAGTACAACGACGACGAGCTCGAGGAGATCGAGGACTTCGAGATCCTCGCGGAAGCCGACGAGGCAGACGCGGATCTGCTCGCGTCGCACGGCGAGCACGAAGCGTCGGGGAGCGGCGCCGTGTTCCCCGATCACGAGCCTCCGCCCGAGCCGGAGCTCGATCCGATCGCGCCGCCGCCGCGGGCCTCGTACGACTACTCGCGCCACTCCGATCCGGACTTCCACGCGCGGCTCGAGCTCTCCGACGAGCATCCGCGCGCGCCGGCGGTCGATGAAGAGGACGAAGCTCCGCTCCATCTCGATCCGCGCGAGCTGAGCGCACGCGATGCGATCGCTGCATTCGAGGAGCCGCAGAGCGCGTACGAGCCGATGAGCGAGTTCTCGCTCGGCGGTGACATCCCCGCCGACGACTTCGACTCGCCGCACGCAGACTTCACCAAGCCATCCGCATATGCCCGCGCGGCCCCCGTGGCGACGCACTTTCCGCCGCTCTCGAAGTTCGACGAGAGCGACGTGCACGCGCCTGCCCCGGAGCGGGAGCCGCGATACCTGCGTCCGTCGACCGAGGCTCCACCGCCGCGAAGCGACGATGGCTACGATCTCGAGACGGCGCTCGAGGCCCTCGATGTGGATCTCGACGACCTCGCGATTCCACACGCGAAGACGGAGCGCGGCCCGACGATACCGCCGCCGCGCCAGCCGTCGCAGCGCGTGCCGGTGCAGCGCGCGGGAACGAGCGGGCGTGTCGCGACGCGCGTGCCGAAGCGACCGACGACCGATGACGGTGTGCTGATCGACTTCGACGACGACGAAGAAGAGTGAGTCAGCCTTCGAGACCGGGGTGCGCGAGCGCGCGGATCACCGCGGCGCGATCACCGCGTGCAGCGTTCCACGCATCGACCATGGCGTCGGCTTGCGTGCGGCCCGACGCTGCGATCTCCGCGACGGGATCGAGCAGCGAGATCGACGACGGCGCGATCCGCGACAGGCCATCACGCGCGATCGCGACGAGCTCCTTCGCGAGCGAGCCGACGGTCTGCGTACCGGCGCGCGCCGAGAGGCCCTCGCGCGGAACGCGATCGGCGAGCGCCTGACGCTCCTCGAACGAGAGCCTCTCGGTCAGCGCCGTGGCAGCGGAGCGTGAGGTGGCGTCGTAGAGCAGGCCGCGCATCATGGGCGCGAGCGCGGCGATCATTCCGAGCGAGCCGCAATCGCAGCCGCGCACCTCGATGAACTTCTTGAGGCGCCCTTCGGGGAACAGCGTCGAGAGGTGCAGTGCCCAATCGGCGCGGTTCGCACGCTCGTCGCCCAAGCCCTGCTCCATGTACTGGCGGAACGTGAAGCCCCCGGGCACACGAACGTATCCGCCGTGGCGATAGATGAAGTAGAGCGGAACGTCGAGCGCCCACTCCGTATACGCGGTGAAGATGTCGTCGCGATCGAACACGAAGGGCAGCACGCCGGCGCGCGCGTTGTCCGTGTCGCGCCAGATCCACGAGCGATAAGATTGGAACCGTGTCGGTTTCTCGTCGACGATCGGCGAGCACGCCCACAGCGCGGTGAGGATCGATGTCACCGAGTACAGCGCACGCATCTTCCGTGCAGCGTCGGCTTCGTCCGCGAAGTCGAGGTTCGCTTGCACGGTCGCGGTGCGGACCATCATGTCGAGGCCGCGCGAACCGACGGTGGGCATGTAGTCGCGCATCACCGCGTAGCGGTGCTTGGGCATCCACGGGATATCGCCGCGCGTACCGAACGGGCGCAGCGCCGTCGACAACCACGCGAGGCCGAGCTGCTTGGATGCTGCGCCGAGCTCCTGGACGTAGCCCGAGAGATCGCTGACGAAGTCGTTGTCGTCGCGCACCGGTCGCGCGGCGAGCTCGAACTGGCCACCCGGCTCGATGGTGATCTGCGTGTCGTCACGCGTGAGCGCGATGATGAAGCCGTCCTCGCGCACCGGCGTGCCGCGGTTCTTGGAGAACGCCTCGAATAGCGCGCCGATCCCGTGCGGTCCATCGTACGGCGGTGCTTCGCCGACATGCGGTCCGTGTGCGATCACGCCGACGAGCTCGTGCTCCGTGCCCACGCGCCACTCACTCGCGGGCTTGCCGGCTGCCTCGAAATAGGTCAACAGATCCGCCGTAGAGCGAACCGGTACAGCATCGGCTTCATCGACGAGGTGCACGAAGTCCCGGCACTCTATGGGGTGATCTAGGCACGGTCAATTCGGGTCGGTCTCGAACGGACCGTTTCACGAGGCAGCGTGGTAGCGTGCGTGCAGATGTCGATGCAGACACTGCTCGATCGGCCAGGCTTCGCGACGAAGCGCGCCCGTCTCCTCGAGCTCCTCAAGGAGCGCAGCTTTCAGGAGCGCGAGGTCGTCCTCTCGTCGGGGCTCACGTCCAACTTCTACATCGATTGCAAGCAGGTCAGCCTCGACGCCGAGGGCGCCGCGCTGATCGGCGAGCTGTTCCACATGGTCGTCGATCAGGTCGCGCCTGATGCGGTCGCCATCGGTGGCCTCACGCTCGGCGCGGATCCGCTCGCGACCGCGACGTCCCTCCAGAGCTTCGTCGCGGGTCGCCCGCGCGCGGCCTTCATCGTGCGCAAGGAGCCCAAGGGGCACGGCACGAACCAGTGGGTCGAGAGCACCAAGCTCGCCGCGGGTGCGCAGGTCGTCATCCTCGAGGACGTGATCACCACCGGCGCGTCGACGCTCAAGGCGATCGAGCGCGCGCGGCTCGCCGGGCTCACCGTCGTGCACGCGCTCGGTCTCGTCGATCGCCTCGAGGGCGGACGCGATGCCGTCGTCGCCGAGACGCCGCTCACCACCCTCTTCACGCGCAGCGACTTCCTGCCCTGATCATGGTGCGCGTCGCAGTGCTCGGTCTGGTCGTGGTGCTCCTCGGAGCATGCGGCGCTTCGATCACGCGAAAGCCGTTGACGGATGATTTCCCGGCCACGGCTCCCGACGCGGACGACTACTTCGACATCACCGACGACTGGACGCGCAAAGCCACGCTGCGCGGTCAGTACCAAGAGGTGCTCGAGCTCGCCGCCACGCTCAAGTCGCCCGAGTGGCGCGCGGCGCACGCCGCACGTGACGCCGAACATCGCGGCCTCGTCGGCGCCGCGCGCGAGCAGCGCATCGCGCAAGCACGCGCCGAAGCCGCCGGTCCCTACGAGTTCCAGCTGATGGTCACCACGTGGGATCGTCGCGAGAACGACTTCGATCGCGGCAAGAAGAGCACGTGGCGCGTGATGCTCCTCGACGCGAACGGCAACGAGATCGAGCCGCTCGAGATCATCAAAGATCGCCGCCCCGCGTTCGTCGTGCGCACCGAGTTCCCCGCGTTCGGCGACTTCGCCCAGCCGTACATCCTGCGCTTCCCGCGTGAGGCCGGCGTCCTCGGCCCGAGCGTCAGGCAAGTGCGTCTGCGCGTGTCGAGCGAGCGCGGCGGCGTCGAAGTTCGCTGGGACGCGCCCGAGTAGCCGAGCTACTTCTTCGCGGGCTTGTCCTTCTTGCCGCGCAAGCGATCCCAGAACCCCACGGGCTGGTAGTCCTCGTCGAGGTCATCGAACGTCTCGACGGGGCCGGTCATCTGGAACGACGCGACCTTCTCCTTCTCGGAGCCCTGACGGAAGAACGCTTCTTCCACGTCACTGAACGCCTCCGCCGCGTCCTTGCGCACCTCGCCGACCGCCGTCTCCACGGACGAGCCCGCGAGGTCTACCGTCGTTGCCGCTGGCACCTGCGCCACCGCGGCCACTGCCACGTGCGCGGCGGCGAGATCCGCGGCTGTCGTGGCCACGGCGTCTTCGATCAAGATCGACGGCTCCACGTTCTGCGGCGGTGTGCTCGAGTGCTTCTTCCGCGCCGCCGTGATCTCGCCGGTGCGATCGCCAGGCCGATCATCGGGCACCTCGGCCTTCGGTGGTGGCGGCCGCTTCTGCGGTGCGGTCTCCACCGTCGGAATATGGCGCACGATCCCGTCGGACGGCTCGTCGTCGATCTCCGTCGGCGCCGCGTCCTTGATCTGTGTCGGCGCCGCCTCCTTGATCTCTGTCGGCGCCGCGTCCGTCTTCCCGAACAGAGGATCTGCCGCTGTCTTCTCGACGGTGGTGATCGCCGACGACGAGATCCGCGCGGTCTGGATCGACCGATCGATCGTCATCTGCTCCTGCAGCACCACGCGCGACGTGTTGGTCTCTTTGATCGTGACCTTCTCGCCGACCAGCTCGCGGATCAGATCCTCGGCCTCCATCCTGGGCACGGGCATCGTCTCCTGATCCGCCGCCGCTGCTCGCGCGCGCTCCTGCGCCGCTCTCCACAGAGCCTCTTCGTTGACCGGCGCATCGGGGTCGGGCGTCTGCAGCGGGACCGGCATGCTGCCATCCATGTCCGGCACCTTCCGCACGGGCACGCTCTCGTCGGGATCCGGGGTGAACAGCTTCACCGCCGAGCTGCGATCGGGATCGGGTGCCTCGATCGTGACTGGCGCGCTCTCGTCGACATTCACCAGCGGCGCCTGTGTCTTCGCTTTCGCGTCCGCCAGGCGCTTCGCGAGATCCATCGCCTCGCGCGCCTGCTTCTCCTGCTCGGCGGTCCGCGCGGCCGCTTGCCTCTTCGCGAGCTCCACGGCCTCTGCGCGCAACCGAGCGTCTTGGGCGTCTTGCTCCGCCTCGCGCTTCGCGCGCAGCTCCTCCGCGGTCATCGTCGTGGTCGCTGGCGGCGTCGTCGGCGTCTTCGTACGCGCGACAGCGGGAACCGGTGGCGGAACGCTGGGCGTCTTCGAGCGCTCGATGCGCGGAACGAGGTTCGTCGCGTCGCTGTCGTCGAACATGCTGTCGACGCGCGTGGACGGCGGAGGCGTGCGCAAGAACGCCGGGGCATCGGGCGTGCTCGGCGCGTCGGGCGCGTCGGGCGCGCTCGGTGCGATCGATGTGAGCGGCGTGACCGCGAGCGGTTGGTCGCTCGCGGGATCCGGCGCCTCTGCGTTCGCTGTCGTGGTGAGCGAGAGCAAATTGATGGCCGCTCTCGAGCTCGAGATCGTCGACGCACTCGAGTCGTCTGATGCCGTCGACGCTTCCAATCCGGCCGATGCGCCCGATGCGTTCGACGCGTTCGATGCGTTGGATGCTTCCAATCCGGCCGACGCGTTCGATGCGTCGGATGCTTCCAATCCGGCCGACGCGTTCGATGCGTTGGATGCTTCCAATCCGGCCGACGCGTTCGATGCGTTCGGTTCCGTCGGTTCCGTCGATGCCGCTGTCTCCGTCGATGCGGTCGTTTCCGTCGCTGCCTTGGGCCGCGCCCGCGGGGGCG
>JAEYYV010000036.1 GCA_023428295.1 Pseudomonadota bacterium | reverse complement strand
GCCCGGCCGCGTCGTTGCGCCTCTTGCACGGCGAGCCGCCCGCGCTCGAGCGGCTGAGCCTCGGGGCCGAGGTCGCGCGATGGCTCGGCGAGAGCGGGCTCGTCGTCGTCGCCGGCGCGTCGAACGTCGGCAAGACCACGCTGCTCGCGGCGCTCGTGCGCGCGCTCGGCGAACGCAAGAAGCACGTCGTGTCGATCGAGGATCCGATCGAGATCGTGCAGACCGGGCCGTCGATCAGTCAGCGCGAGGTCGGCGAGCACGTCCCCTCGTTCGCGGCTGGCGTCGAGGCGGCCATGCGCGAAGGTGCGGACGCCATCGTCATCGGCGCCATCACGACCGCTGAGTCGGTGCAGGCGATGGTCGACGCGGTGTCTGGTGGACACCTCGTTTTGACCACCGTCACCGGCGACGGCACGCTCGCGCTGTCGCGGGCGCTGGCGAGGATCGGGGGTGGCGCTGCCGAGAAGTTGTGTCTCGGCGCGCTGCTTGGCACGATCACTCCCGCGGTCGCACGGGGCGGCGGGAGAACCTACGAGGTCAACCCACCCTAGCGGGATCATGGGATATAACGAGCTGACAACGTGACCGACGACTACCGCGAAGGCGGGACGCTCATCCTGCAGCGCCCGATAGAGATGGCGGAGAAGAAGCCGCCTGCGGGAGACGCGTGTCTCGTGAACTTGCACCCGCCCGGTCCGGACATCGGCAAGCGCGTGCCGCTGCTCAACGCGCAGTACATCGTGGGTCGCGACAGCGAGGCGGGCTTCGTGGTGAGCCGCAGCTCGGTGTCGCGGCAACACGCGCGCCTCTATCGCGACGACAACGGCGCGTGGTGGGTCGAGGATCTCAACTCCACCAACGGCACGTTCGTGAACGAGAACCGCTGCAAGCACCAGCAGCTCACGGACGCGGATCAGGTTCGCTTCGGCGACGCGATCTACAAGTTCCTCTCGGGTTCGAACATCGAGAGCGCGTATCACGAAGCGATTCACAACATGGCCATCCAAGATGGCATGACGGGGATCCACAACAAGCGCTACTTCATGGAGTTCCTCGAGCGCGAGATCGCGGTGTGCGTGCGCCATAGCCACCCGCTCACGCTCGTGATGTTCGACGTGGATCACTTCAAGAAGATCAACGACGGTCACGGTCACCTCGCGGGCGACGCGGTGCTGAAGGATCTCGCCGCGCGCATCAAGCCGCGCATTCGTCGCGAGGATCTCTTCGCGCGGTACGGCGGTGAAGAGTTCGCGTGCGTGCTGCCCTCCACGGCGTTGCCCGGCGGCATCGTGTTCGCGGAGCACCTGCGCACGCTGATCGAAGAGCGTCCCACCGTGTTCGACAACCAGGTCATCAAGTTCACGATCAGCCTCGGCGTGACCACGCTGCATCGCGAGACCGGCGTCGATCCAGCCGCGCTCATCAAGCGCGCGGACGAGAACCTCTACGCGGCGAAGCGCGGCGGTCGCAACCGCGTGGTTCCGTCGCTGCAAGACCTGATACCCGGCTGAGCGAGAGGTGCTATATCCCTGGCCGCGATGGGCAGGGACAGCACGCTGCAGGATCTCGGATGGCCGACGCTGCTCGACCATTGGGCAAAGCGCTGCGCGACCACGCGCGGCGAGGTGCACGTGCGCACGTTCCAGCTGTTCTCGTGGATCCACGAGGCACGCGAGCGCGCCGCGGAGATCACCGAAGCGCGCGGGCTCGCGTCTCGCGATGCCGCGCTGCCGCTCGGTGACATCACGGACATCACGGATGCGATCGCGCGCGTGCGCAAGTCCGCCGCGCTCGACGCGCCCGATCTCGTCGCCGTGGCCACCACGGGCCGCGCGCTCGGCCGTCTGCGCAAACACCTGCGCGATCGCGAATCCATCGCGCCGCGCCTCGCCGCGCGCGCCAACGACATCGGCGATCTCGGCCACGTCTATCACCCGATCCTCGAGGCGTTCGGCGCCGACGGCCGGCTCGTCGATCACGCGAGTGACGCGCTCGGTCCGCTGCGCCGCGCGCTCGCATCCATCAGGAGCCAGCTCGAGAAGCGGATGAGCGATCTGCTCACCGACGAGCGCTTCGCTCCATATCTGCAAGACCAGTTCTACACGCAGCGCGAAGAGCGCTACGTGCTGCCGATCCGCACCGACGGCAAAGGCTTCGTGCGCGGCATCGTGCACGGCAGCTCGGGCAGCGGACAGACGCTGTTCATCGAGCCCGAGGAGATCGTCGATCTCAACAACCGCCAGAAGATCGCGGAAGCAGAGGTCCTCGACGAGGAGCGCCGCATCTTCGCCAAGTTCAGCTCGTGGGTCGCCGAAGAAGCCGACTCGTTCGACGCCTCGCTGCGCGCGTCCGAGATCCTCGACGTCATCTCCGCGGCCGCGATCATGGCCGACGACACGGTCAGCTCCGAGCCGATCTTCGACGAGGCTCCGCGCGTCGCGCTCCTCCACGCGCGTCACCCGCTGATGCTCCTCGCCGATCGCCGCTGCGTCGCCAACGACGTGATGGTCGCCGCGGGCGCCACGCTCCTCATCAGCGGCCCCAACGCGGGCGGCAAGACCGTCGCGCTCAAGACCGTCGGCCTCGCGGCGCTGATGACGCGCGCCGGCCTTCACCTCACCGCCGAGAGCGGCAGCGCGATGGGCTGGTTCCGCGAGATCGTCACCGACATCGGCGACGCGCAGAGCCTCGAGCACGATCTCTCGACGTTCTCGGGGCACATGGTGAACCTGCGCGACTTCCTCGCGTCCGCCAGCGCTGGCTCGCTCGTCCTCATCGACGAGATCGCCGTCGGCACCGATCCCGAGCAGGGCGCCGCCCTCGCGCAAGCCGTGCTCACCGCGCTCGCCACGCGCGGCGTGACCGGCATCGTCACCACGCACTACGAGCGGCTCAAAGCGCTCGGCGCCACCGACGCGCGCTTCTCCAACGCATCGGTCGGCTTCGATCTCGCGCGCCTCGAGCCCACCTTCAAGCTCCACCTCGGCACGCCCGGCTCCTCGGGCGCACTCGCGGTCGCGCAGCGCATGGGCATCCCCGTGGAGATCGTCGACCACGCGCGCGCCCTCATGGGCCCGCACGTCGCGCGCGTCGAAGAGCTCCTCGCCTCCGTCGCCGATCAGCAGCGCCGCATCGAAGAAGAGCGGGCTGCTCTCCTCGCCGAGCTCGAGGCCGTCGAAGCCGATCGCGCGGCCGCTCGCATCGCGCGCGAGAAGAGCAAGGCCCGCTTCGAGAAGCAAACGCGCGCCGTCCACGGCGAAGCGCTCGCCGAGCTCAAAGCCGCGCGTCGCGAGATCGAAGAAGTGCGCCGCCAGATCCGCGCACGCGCCGCCGACGCCACCGTCGATGACATCAAGTCCGCCACGCGCCGCCTCGCCGAGCCGGGCGCCAACATCGCGCGCCACGAGCAACGCCGGCCCACGCCGCCCGGCGTCGCGGCCACGCCCGAGAAGCTCGTGCACGGCGCACCGGTCATCGTGCCGCGCCTCGGCCGCGCGGAGGTCGTTGCGCTCCTGCCCGACGCCAAAGTCGAAGTGCGCGTCGGTTCGATGCGCGCGATCGTGCCGATCACCGAGGTGCTCCTAGACACGCACCGCAACGCGCGCCGCGCAGGCATCCCCACGCGCGCCAAAGCCGACCAGCACGACACGGCCGCGCCCACCCAAGAGGTGCAGCTCGTCGACGGCGTCCCCGCCGGCGGCAAGGCAGGCGCGCGCAGCGTCGACACCACCATCGATGTTCGCGGCACGCGCGCTGACGAAGCGATCGCGCAAGTCGATCGCTTCATCGACGAAGCGATGATGGCCTCGCGCGACACGATCTGGGTCGTGCATGGCCACGGCACGGGCGCTCTACGTGCCGCGATTCGCGCGCATCTCGGCGTTCACCGCGGCGTCGAGAAGGTCCGCGCGGGCGAGCAGAACGAAGGCGGCGACGGCGTGACCGTCGCGTTCCTGAAGTAGCGTCCAACGAGCAGCGTCGCTCTGCTGCACGATCACCAGACCGAGCAGGTCTTCGCCGGATTCATCGGCGTGCCGGCGGCGCACTTGAACGCCTCGCTGAACTCGCGCAGGTTGCGTAGCGATCCGTAGACGCGAAACTTCGGCGGCGAGTGTGGATCCGTGGTCAGGCGGCGCTGGATCTCCGCGGCGCGGTCCTTGCTGCACCACGCCTGCGCGACGCCGAGGAAGAACTGCTGGTCCTCGGTGAAGCCGTCGGCGACGAAGACCTTCGCCGCGTCCTTGCGCAGCGCGCGGTAGGCCTGGAACGCCATCTTCACGCCGCCCATGTCGGCGATGTTCTCGCCGAGGGTGAGCTTGCCTTGCACGAACAGCTTGGGCAGCGCCTCGAACGTCGAATACTGATCCACGACGCACGTGCCGCGCTCCTCGAACTTCGCGTAGTCCTCGGCGCCCCACCACTTCACGAGGTTTCCGTCGGCGTCGAACTGCGCGCCTTGATCGTCGAAGCCGTGCGTGAGCTCGTGGCCGATCACCATGCCGATGCCGCCCAGGTTGGCGGCGATGCCCCGGTCTTGGCCGAAGAACGGCGCCTGGAGGATGCCGGCGGGCAGGGCGGTGTTGTTGGCCGTGGGGTCGTAGTAGGCGTTCACGTCGTACGTGTTCATCTGCCACTCGGTGCGATCGACGGGCTTGCCCGCGCGCACGAGGACACGGCGCGTCTCGAAGGCGAGCGCGCGGTTGCGGTTGCCGGCGAAGTCTTCGCGCTTCACGTCGAAGTCGTAGATGCGCCACTTGTCGGGATAGCCGATCATGCGGACGACCTTGGCGAGCTTGCCTTGCGCGGTTTGCTTGGTGGCGTCGCTCATCCAATCGAGGCGCGCGATCTGTTCGCCCATCGCCTTCATGATCGCGTCGACGAGCATCGTGGCGGTTTGCTTGGACGAGCCCGGGAAGTACTTGGCGACGTACTGCTGGCCGAGGAGCTCGCCGAGCGCTTGTTGCGTGGCGGTCACGCAGCGCTTGGTGCGCTCCATGGGTTGCTCGACGCCGGTGAGGACTTTGGCGAGCTCGAAGACCTCGTTGTCGTAGGCTTTGGGGAGCGCGAACGCGTTCTTGGCGAGCGCGTGATACGTGAAGTAGTTCGCCCACTGCGGGAACTTGAACCTCGCGCGGAGCTTGTCGAGCTGCGCGAAGAACTTCGGCGTGGCGACGATGATCTTCTTGGAGTAGTCGTGACCGACGGCCTTCGCGTAGGCCTTCCAATCGATCTTCACTTGCGTCGCGAGCTTCTTCGCATCGGTCGGGTTGTAGAGCGCGGGGATGTCGCGCTTCTCGACGGCGGTCTTGGTCAGCTTCGCGATCTCGGTTTCGATCGCGATGACGTCGGCGGCGAGCGCTTCGGGTTTTGCGTTGGGAGTGGCGAGCGCGAGGAGGCGGCCGACGTGGACCGTGTACGCGTCGAGCTTGTCCTTGAGCTCGGGTTGTAGGTAGTAGTCGCGATCGGGGAGGCCGAGGCCGTCGACGTCGAGGTACGTGACGTTGGTCTTCGAGTCCTTGAGATCGGCGAACGCGACCTCGCCCCACACGACCCAGTTGCCGACCTTGTGCAGCTCCGCGACAGCGGCGAGCCACGACTTTGCGTCCTTCACCTTCGTGGTCTTGTCGAGCACCGGCTGGAGCGACCCGAGACCGGTCGCTTCGATCGTCTGCTCGTCCATGCACGACGCGTAGAAGTCGCCGAGCTTCTTGCTGGCGCCATCACCGCCGATGCCTTTCGCGGCCTCTTCGAGGAGCGTGCGCAGCGCGAGCTTGTTGCGCTCGTCGATCTCGGCGGCGCGTCCCCAGCGCGCGCGATCGGCGGGGATGGGATTGGAGCGCAGCCAGCCGCCACACGCGAACTGATAGAAGTCGACGCACGGATCGACGCTGCGATCGAGCGACGCACCCTCGAGGCCGACATCGGCGAGCGTGACCTTCTCGCCGGGCGAGTCGGGCGTGGTGGGGGAAGGCGTCGTCGGTGGGGGCGTCGGATCAGTCGGCGCGGTGGGCGACGGTTGCTTCGGCGACGGTGACGAGCACGCGGCGATCGCGAGCGCGAGGGAGATGGTTCCGAGACGCATCGCGCGCGAGCGTACACCCGGGCGGCGCGGATTAGCCGTGCGCGCGGCGGTCGCGAGCGAGCTGCGATTGGTGCGCGACCGACGCCCACTCGATGCGCTGCTGCGTCGCGAGACCGAGCGTCACGATCGCCGTCGAGAGCTGGACCTTCATCGAGCGCTGATATGCCTGCGCGGCACGGAGGCGCTCGCGCGTGAGGATGCCGGTATCGACGAGGTAGTCCGCGAAGCCGGGCAGCTCGGGCAGCGGCCCGCGCGTCGAGGACACGTCGGACGACATGCGCGTCTGCGGCCCGGGCGCCGTCCGCGCAGGCGGCGGCTCGGTCGCGCCGCGGCGCTTGTGCAAGGACGGATCGTAGACGGGATACGAGTCCATCAGGTTTGGCGGCGGTGGAAGCGCGGGGATCGAGCCCCGATCATCGAAGCGCGGCGCGGCCGGCTGCACGAGGTACGGCGCGGGCTGCGTCTTGCCTTCCGGATCCACGACGAGCGCGGGATCGATGTCGCCGAGATCCTCGGTGCGATCGCGAACGAGCTCGGGCGCCGGCGTGGTCCACAGGACGTCGGCCTTGCGCGCGGAGCCACGCGCCATCTGCATCTGGACGTCGTCGACGCGCACTGGTGTCGAGGTTCCGCGTGCGAAGCGCGGTTGTGCGCCGGGTGCCATGCCACGCGCGGGCGAGAGCAGCGAGCGCGGATTCGCGCCGGTCGCCGTGTTGCCACGCTCGACGGGTGCGCGCGTGATGGGAAAGCGACCAGCCGCGGCAGCGGGTGCCGGGAGTTTTTTAGCCACCGCGGCTGGTCGAACTGAGGTCTCGACGATCTGCAGCCACTCGGCCGCTTCGTGATCGTCGGCATCGAGACGAAGTGCTTCGCGGAAGAAGATCGCAGCGGACTCGTTCTCGTCACGGCGCGCGGCCAGCTCGCCGAGCAGGCGATACGCCACGCCGCAGCTCGGCGCGATCCGGATGATGTCGCGCAGGTCCGTCTGCGCATCGAGATCGCGGCGCAGCTTGATGTGAGCACGCGCGCGGATGACCAACAGCTCGACGCACTCGGGCTCGGACTCCAGGGCGTCGGTGATGACGGCCACTACGCTCGGGTAGTGGCGGCACTCGAACAGCTCGCGTGCCGTGGCGATGACTCCTCCGTCCACGTACGAATAGTCAGCAAGATACAAGCCACCGAACCTGCCTCCCTGACATGTGCCAACTCCGCGGAACTGTGCGTCTTTCGCCCGATCCCTGGGGCTCTAGATCGGGGACTCGAGTCCTTAGGTGGGGTCTTCCTATCCCGATCTGACACGGACCTGGCGGGTACCCCTCGGTGTCTGCATACTCGAACCGTGTTGCGCGCTTGGGCCATCGCGATGGTCGTGGCCGGGGTCAGTCCCGCGCTCGCGAAACCACGCGCGCGTGTCGAGGCCAAGGTCGTGACCGCCGACTTCTGGCGCGAGGTCGTCGAGCCGCATGGCGACGAGGTCCGGCAGCTCGTTCAAAAAGCACGACAGGCGATGAAGACCGCCGACGATGCGCTGCAGAGCGACACCGAGTGGGCCGTGGATCAGCGCATGCGGTACTACCAAGACGCGTACAAGCTGATGCGCTACGCGCGCACGCTCTCCCCCGAGGACATCGACGTGCTCGCGACGCTCGGACGCGCGGCGGATGAAGTGGGCAAGACCCGCGTCGCGATCGAAGCGCTCGAGGCCGCGGCGACGCTTCTCGGCGACAAGATCACGATCGAGGTCGCGGGCCGGCTCGGATCGATCTATCTGCGCATGGGCGATCGCGACACGGCGATTCGCTATCTGCGCCTCGCGCCGACGGGCAGCATCTCTCGTCCCGAGATGGCGCACGCACTCGTGCATCTCGCGAACGCGCTCGCAGCGCGCGGTGAGGTGCCCGCGGCGATCGACGTCCTCGTCAACGCGATGCCGTCCGCGTCGAGCGCGTACTACTCGTACGAGCTCACGCTGGTCACGTTCACGCTCGGCATGATCTACGACCGCGACGAGCAGCGCGCGGCCGCGTTCGAGGTGCTCGATCGGATGAAGAACGCACTGTCGGCGCAGTTCGGCCAGCAGGTGCAGACATCTCTCGCTACGCTTCGCTACTCGCCCGCCGAGGATCAGCATTACTATCTCGGCCTGCTCTACGAGATCACTGGCCAGTACGTCGAAGCGCGTGCCCAGTTCGCCACCTACGCGGCGAGCGGCGATTCGCCATGGCGCGGTCGCGCGCTCGAGCACGTTCACGCGATCGACGAGCAGCGCCGCACCGCGAGGCCCGCGAAGGTGACGCCCGCGCCCGCGACGGCGCCGACGATCATTCGCCATCCTCGGAGGCGGCCCTGATGATGGCGATGATGGCGATGGCGACGCGCGCACTCCTCCTGATCGCAGTGCTCGCGACGACCGCGCACGCGGACGTGTGGAAGCGCGCGATCGAGGGCCGCGAGATCCAGGACGCGTACGAGGCCGCGCTCGCCGAGGGCGATGCATTCGCGACGCGTGCGAACGCGCGAGGCCTCAACGCCGTCGCCGTCACGAGGCTCGTCGATCAAGCGATCGATCAATATCAGCAGGCGTCGAAGGTGCGGCCCAGCGAAGCGGAGCCGTTCTACCGCGTCGCGAACGTCCTCGAGAGCTACTTCACGGATTGCTCGACCTACACGATCCGCGGGCTCAACATGCCGCCCACGTGTCTTGGCAACGGTCGCGTCGATCTCAAGCGCGCCGAGCAAACCGTCACCGCCTGGGAAGAGTTCGAGAAGCGCGCGTCGCTCGATCCGCGCCTGGCCGACTCGCTGTTCAGCCGCGCCATCCTGCGCACCAAGCTCGTCGCGAGCGCGAAGGATCCGAAGCGTCTCCTCGAGGGCGCGCTCGCGGATTACCGCGCGCTGCTCGATCGCGCCGACGGCCTCACGATCTCGCCGCCCGAGCAGATCTGGGGAAACCTCGCCGAGACGTACATGATGCTCGGCCGGATGGAGGAGGCGATCGAGGCCTATCACATCGCGCTGCGGCTCGGCGGCGACTCCTCGACGGCGTACGGTCTCGCGGTCGCGCTCGATCGCGACGGCAGTCCCGCCGAAGCGCTCGAGGTCATTCGCTCGCAATCGGAGCAAGCGTTCGTGTCGTATCGTGCTCGCTATGCGCGCGGAGAGATCTTCTACGTGCCCCCCGGCGAGGAGTTCTATTACCTCGCGCTCGTCTACGAAGCGTGGGACCGGATTCCCAACGCGATCGAGCTCTGGCGTCAGTTCATTCGCAGCGGCGCGCACCCGCAGTTCCACGAGCGCGCGAAGCAGCACCTCGACGCACTGCAAGCGAAGGTGAAGGCACAGCCGCAGAAGCTGCAGCGGCAACCGTTCGAACCCTACGAGTGGTGACGACTGCCTCGCACCATCGAGGACTCGTGTCACAATCGGTGGGATGCGGTCTCGGGGAATCTTCGTCGCGCTCGCGCTCGTATCCGCGACCGCGTCCGCGCAGAGCAAGCGCTATCCGCCCGAAGCTGTCGACAAGGACAAGGAGAAGGCCGAGCGCAGCGAGCTGTGGGAGAACGCGACGAACCCGCAGACCAAGCCGTACGCGCGGCTCCTCGCGGAGGCCAAGGCCGCGCTCGCCGAGCGCACGGATGATCAGCGCTTCGTCGCGGTGACCAAGCTGACCGATGCGATCGCGCTCCAGCCCGACGATCCCAAGGCGTACACGATGCGCGGCGAAGCGCAGATGGAGCTGCGCGACTGGAGCAAGTGCGCCGACGATCTGCAGACCGCGATGGACAAAGCGACGAACGACGACGTCGACCTGCGCACGCAAACGGAGGCGCGTCGAAAGCTCGGCCTGTGCCTCGCGCGCGCGGGACGCCTCGCGCAAGCGGAGCGCGTGCTCGCGGACGCCGCCGCGAGCGGCACGAGCACCGGCGAGATGCTCATGCGTCTCGGCGAGGTTCGCATCGCGATGGGCAAGCTCGACGAAGCGATCACCGCGCTCACCGCAGCCACCGATGCGAGCGACACCTCGTCGTACGCGCTCACGCGATGGCTGCTCATGGCCGCGTACGATCGCGCGCGCCGTCCCGCGGACGCGATCACGATCGGACGCATCGCGCGCCAATACGATCGCAACCTGGATTCGCTGAAGAGCTCGAACATGCCGCTCATCGGCGCGGGCGAGCGCGAGTACCTGCTCGGTCTCGCGTACGAGTACTCGCGCGGCGAAGCGGATCCTCCGGAGGCCGAGCGCGCGCTCTTGAACTTTCGCCGCTTCTTGAAGCTCGCGCCCGAGAGCCCGTGGCGCAAGCGCGCCGAGGAGCACCTGCGCGATCTCAAGCTGACCGTGTTGCCCGAGGCCGTCTCGCGAAAGAGCGGTGGCGCCGCGTTCGATCTCGACGCCGCGCGCAGCGTGGTTCGCAAGCAGATGCCCGCCCTGCGGACGTGCCTCGCCAAGGCGCCGAACGTGGTGTTCACGATCACCGTGACCAAGTCGGGGCCCAAGCAAGCGGTCACCACGAAACCCGCGAATCCGGTGCCGACGTCGAGCGGCCCGCGTTATCCCTATCGCCCGTACCTTCCGCGTCCCGTGTTGCCGCCGCCCGATGGCGTCACCGTCGAGCCGGATCCGGACAGCGATCCCACGTCGCGCGCGGACAAGGATGCCGCGATGCGCTGCATCGAGCCCATCGTCACGAAGATGCCATTCGCTCCGATCAAAGAAGCAAACGCGTACGTTCAGTTCGCGTTCATGCTGATCGGAGGCTAGTACGCGTAGCCGGCGTAGAGGCCGATCAGCGTGATCGCGTCGGTGCCGCCGTCCGCCATGCGTTCGGTCGTGGGCTCGAAGTCCCAGCCGTAGCGGAGCAGGGCGACCTCGGCGCGAACGTGTACGCCGCCAAAGCGAGTCACGACGCCGGCGGCGCCGCGAAAGCCGTTGACCGACGTGGAGGTCCCGAAGCGCGTCTGCAAGGGACCGCCATCGCGCACGAGGCGACCATCGAGATCGATACCCGGCTCGACGGTGAACGAGCCCGCGTCGAGCAGCATCGACAGCCGCGCGCCCACACGGATCGACTCGTACTGCGCGTCCGGAACGAGCCGCTTGTCCTCGGGGGTGCCGTTGAAGCGATACTGCTCGCGCGTCCAACCAGCGCCGACCTCCACGCCGTAGCGCTTGGCAAAGACCCACTTGTGACGGAGGCTGACCTCGAACGCCTGCCAGAACGTGGACAGGCCGCTGGTGATGCCGCCACCGGTGACCGGCTGCTCGTTGATGCGGAACTGGAAGCGACCCACGAGCGAGAGTCCGCGCAGCGCGTGAATGCCGAGCAGCGAACCGGGCCACACCTCGACGAGCGGACCGAGGATCACCTGGCCGGACTCGGACTCGTCGCGCAGCGTGTTGCGCGTCCGGTTGTTGTCGTACGTGAAGGTGCGGAATCCGACCGACATCGCAGCGGAGACGGAGACGAACGGTGGGCGCGCCTTACCGGGGGTGGACTTGGTGACGCCGTCCTCCGTGCCGCCGCCCGCGATGTCATCGCCTTCGCCGGGCAGCTCGACGTCGGTAGATGAGCCGCCCTTCATGTCGAGGATGGCGACGTCCTTCTCGCCGCCCGACGGGACGTCGACATATTGATCGAAGACGGTCCTGCCGTTCTTGGTGATGACGACCTTGTGCGTCTCGGCGGACACGTCGAGGCGCGCGGGCGCTTTGCCTTTGTCCTCGCCATCGACCGTGATCGAAGCGCCGGGCGGACCGTCGACCACGAGCGTGCCGATCGATGGCGTCAGCGTCAGCGGATCGATCTTGATCTTCCCCTTCTTGGGCACGACCACCGTGGGAAAGATCGTGTCGTAGCTCGCGAGCTCGATGATCAGCGGCGTGTCGCCGACGGGGAGCTCGATCGTGCACGGCGTTGGCTCGCACGCGGCGCCGTTCTCCTTGGACTCGATATAGACGGATGCACCGACCGGGTTGGTCTCGATCCGCACCTTACGCTTCGGTCCAGCCTCGGCCACGCCCATTCCCGCGACCAGCCCGAAGGCTGATGTGACAGCGAAAACGCGTGCCCTCATATCGGCGGGAGCATAACGCGGCGCCGACGAGGATCCCAATGGAAGGTATGGCTGTGGCGCCGGGTCACGTTGTTCTTTAGTATCCGCGGCGATGGCGGACCATGGTGTCGCGAATCTGTTCGGCGGTTCCCTGAGGCCCAACGATCCGCGAAGGTTCTTGATCGAGGCGATGATCGGTTCGATGAACGCGGACGGTGTTGTCGATCCGCGCGAGATCGCGGTGCTCGAGCACCACATCGCGACCCACCCGTTGTTCAAGGGACTCGGAGCGGTGGCGGGCAAGACGCTGATCGATCTGTCGACCGATGCGATCAAGTTCGCCGGCGGTGCGATCGCGCGCGCGGGCGCGATCGCCAAGGGCTTACCGGCGCGCATTCACCGCCTCGCCGCGTATGGCATGGCGGCTGAGATCGCGGCCGCGGACGATGATGTCCATCGCTTCGAGCTCCAGTACCTCGAGGCGCTGCGCCTGGCGTTGCGCATCAGCCCGCGCGAATCGGGCGAGATCGTCACGCGCGCGACGCGTGGTGCGCTCAACGAGTACCTCGATGATCGGTACCTGCGCATCAAGAGCTTGATCCCCGTCGCGGCCGAAGTGTTCGCGCTGCGGGCGCTCGCGCGCGCGATGGCAACCGACGATCACCGCTTCAAGGTGCGCGACTTCTTCGCATCGATTCCGGATCTGCAGCTCACCACCGACGAGCTCGACGGAGAGCTGTTCCGCGCGTTCCGCCGGCAGCGCGCGCCGAACGCGCAGGTGTTTGGCGAGCTGTCGCGCGTCGCGGCGCAGCTTCCCGATCCCGTCGATCGCTATTGGATCGTCGTGTACACGCTCGTCGCGGAGCTTCCCGCGACCGTGCCGAGCTGGCGCGTGATTCCGTTCATCGGCGTGATCCAGGCAGCGTTCCAGATCAACGACGGTGATATGGAGCTCGCGGTGCAAGACGCGCTGCAGTTCCCTGCTGCGATGCCGCGTCCGGGCTGAGCGACATCGACGTCGATCCCGTGCATAATCGGTCGCGAGTCGTATGACGTCAGAAACCATCGAGCTCGTCGAACGCGTCCGTCGCCGACTGAAGGAGCAGGAGAACAGGTGCGAGATCGCCGGCCCTGTTTCGGAGTCCGCGATCGATGCAGCGGAGATCTCCCTCGGCGTGACCTTTCCGCCCTCGTACCGCACCTTCCTTCGCACCTTCGGAGGCATCACGATCCCTCCGCACCTCGGCATCGTTCACGACTTCGTCGGCGCCAGTGAGGTCGTGGCCAAGACGCTCGCCGCGCGCGCGGAGCGCAAGCTGCCCGAGTACCTCGTCGTCGTCGGAGTGGGGGCGCAGTTCCAGGAGTGGTTCTGCCTCGACGTCAGCCGCACCGACGCCAACGGCGAAGCGCCGATCCGCATGTTCGACACGCGTGACAATGCCCTCGACCAGCAGTTCTACGATGACTTCGGTCAAATGCTCGGCGAAGTGATGGGCTTCGTGGCAGACAGCCTCGACCAGCCGCTCGATTGAGATACCTTCGCCTCGAATGAGTCGGCCGGCGTGGGCTAGATGGGTCACCAGGGTCTCCCTGGCCATCGGACTCGTCGCGCTCGTCTTCACGATCTACAGCATCGGCCCGCAGAACATCGGCCGTTACTTCCAGCGCATCGGCTGGTGGTGGCTCGCGGTGATCGCGTTCGAGGTCGCGATCACCACGCTCGACGCGATCGCGATCCGCGCATTTCTCTCGCCGGAGAGCGGTGCGGTGAAGCTGCGCAGCGCGCTTCTCTCGCAGCTCGCGGGGCGCGCGGTGAATGCAGTCACGCCGAGCGGAAATCTCGGCGAGGCCGTGAAGGTCAGCGTGCTCACCGAGTACGTGAGTCAGTCGCGCGCGCTCGCGACGATCCTCCTCTACAACGTGATCAGCTTCGCGGTCGAGCTGTGGATCGTCGTGCTCGCCGCGCTCTATCTCGTCATCTTCGTACCGCTGCCATCGCCGTGGACGGGCGTCATGATCGCGACGTGCGTCATCTGCTCGCTGCTCGCGATGGGCATGCTCGCGCTCGCGCGCCGCGGCTTGCTCGGAAGCCTCGTCGGCGCGCTTCGCCGAATCCGCATCATCTCGCAGGCGCGCTACGAGAAGTGGCTCGCGAAGCTCGCGCCCGTCGACGACAAGATGAAGCACGTCGAGGGTGCTCGAACGCGCGATCGCACGCTCGGCATCGCGGCGGTGGTGATCTCGCGGCTCACGTCGATGTCGTTGTCGTATCTGCTGTTTTACGCGGTCGGAGGCACGGTCACGATGTCGTTCATCGCGGCGACGACCGTGGGTGGGTTCGTGATCTACATCCTGTCCACACTTGTGCCCATGGGAGTGGGCATCTCCGAGGGTGGTTACTGGGGGATGTTCCGCGCGATCGGCGAAAATCCTGCGCGCGGTGTGACGATGGTCATCGCTCGTCGGGTAACGCTCGTTGTCTACGCGGGAATCGGGCTCGTCTTGATGACAGCCAGTGAGACCGTGAGGCGCGCACGCGACACCCGTCGATCCTGACCACGTTCTTCCTCGACGACGAATGGGTTCTGCGTGGTAGGGTCCGCCCCTCGATGCGCCTCGTAGCCTCTATCGCTGTCTTGCTCTCGCTATCGATGTTCGCGCCCGGATGCAGCTGCAGTGGAGATGACACCGCGCCTGGCACCGACAGCGGAACGCCGCCCGACGCGCCGCCTTCCGTCGAAGAAGTCACGTGCGAGATGTTGCCGCCGGTCTCGAGCGGCACGTGCTCCGTGACCGGCAGCGGTCAAGCAAAGCTCATCAAAGGCGAGATTCTCACGCCGACCAAGCTGTTCCACGGCGGTCAGGTCGCCATCGATGCGCAAGGCTCGATCACCTGCGTCGGCTGCGATTGCGACGAGGCCGGACAAACGGTCATCACGTGTCCCGACGCCGCGATCTCGCCGGGCCTCATCAACACGCACGATCACATCACGTTCACGCAGAACCCGCCGTACACGGACAACGGCATTCGCTACGACGATCGCCAGCAGTGGCGCAGGGGGCTCGACGGCAAGCCGCGCATTCCGTCGCCGGGTGGTGCGAGCGCCGATCAGATCCGCTGGGGCGAGCTTCGCTTCCTCATGAGCGGTACCACGTCGATCGTCGGCTCGGGTGGACAGCCCGGCCTTCTGCGCAACCTCGATAGCAACAACCAAGAGGGCCTGAACCAGAAGCCCGTCAACTTCGACACGTTCCCCCTCGACGATTCGGGTGGCACGCGCCGCACCATGGACTGCAACTACGGCGGCGAGCCCGCGACGGCCGCGTCGATCGCGCAGTACGACTCGTACGAGCCGCACACGTCCGAGGGCGTGAACCAGAGCGCGCGTAACGAGTTCCTCTGCCAGTCGTCGACGGAGTACGACACGATGCTGCCGGGCCTGTCGAACAACATCACGACGAGCAAGACGGCGATGATCCACGCGATCGGATTGCAGCCGCAGGACTACGGCACGATGGCCGCCGCGGGCACCGCGATGATCTGGTCGCCGCGCTCGAACATCACGCTCTACGGTGACACCGCGCGCGTGACCGTCGCCGCGCGCATGGGTGTCGAGATCGCCCTCGGCACGGACTGGATGCCGACCGGATCCATGAACATGTCGCGCGAGCTCGCGTGCGCGGACAGCTTCAACAAGGACTACCTGAACGGCTTCTTCGACGACCGCGCGCTGTGGATGATGGTCACGCTCAACGCGGCGTCCGTCACCGCCACCGACGACGCGATCGGTCTGCTCGCGCCCGGCAAGGTCGCCGACATCTCCATCTTCGCGCTGAACGGCAAGGCGCCGTACCGCGGTGTGATCGAAGCGGAGCCCAAGGATGTCGCGCTCGTGCTTCGCGGCGGCAAGCCGCTGTACGGCGACGACTCCACGATCGCGGCGCTCACGCCCAACGGTTGCGACACCGTCGACGTGTGCACCGTGTCCAAGAAGGTCTGCTTGATGAGCGAGATCAACAAGACCTATGACGCGTTGAAGACCGGCGCGGGCGCCAACATCTACCCCGCGTTCGCGTGCGGTGTTCCGCAGAACGAGCCCTCGTGCTCGCCGAAGCGTCCGACCGCGACCGCCGGCTCGACCATCTTCACCGGCATCCCGAGCGCGACGGACACCGACGGCGACGGCATCCCCGCCGCCGACGACAACTGCCCGATGGTGTTCAACCCGGTGCGCCCGGTGGACATGGGCGTGCAGGGTGACGCCGATCGCGATGGCGTGGGCGACGCGTGTGACGTGTGCCCGATGGATGCAGACACCACGTCGTGTGCGCCTGTCGATCCCAACGATCGCGATCACGACGGGGTTCCGAACGCCACGGACAACTGCCCCGATGTCGCGAACGCGGATCAAGCCGACAGCGACAACGATGGAAAGGGCAACGCGTGCGACGCGTGTCCGAACGAAGCCAACCCCGGTAGCGCTGGCTGCCCGGTCCTCATTCGCGCGATCAAGGACGGCACGGTGCCCGTCGGTGCGCAGGTTCGCGTGACCAACGTGCTCGTGACGGGCAAGGGCTCGAACGGCTTCTTCGTGCAGATGAAGCCGGGTGACACGGGCTACGTCGACGCGGACTACTCGGGCCTGTTCGTGTTCACGGGCGCGAGCTCGCCGAACCTCACGGCGGCGACGATCGGTGCGCGCGTGACGATCGATGCCTCGGTCGCCGTGTTCCAAGGACAGCTCGAGCTCGACAGCGTCAGCGCGGTGACCGTGGTCACGGCGGGACCGGAAGCGCTTCCGGCGCCGGTGGCGGCGACGTACGCCGAGGTGAAGACCGGCGGCTCGCGCATGATGAAGCTCGAGGGCGTGATCGTCACGCTCGGCATGTCGTCGGTGACGGCGCTCAACGCGGCGCAAGGCGAAGCCACGCTCACGTCGGGCGCGGACACGCTCATCCTCGACGACTTCGTCTACACGCCATCTCCGATGCCGCTGCCCGCGATGGGCCAGAACTACACGACGGTCACCGGCATCCTCACGCTGCGCGGCATGGCCTCCAAGATCGAGCCGCGCAACGCCGCGGATCTCGTGACCGGACCGCCCGGACTCTTGTCGGTCGGACCGTCGCAGAGCTACGCGCGCGTCGGTGTGACGACCAACGCGGTCACGTTCCCGCAGCCGCTGCGCGTCACGCTCACGGGGCCCGCGCAGGGCAACACGAACGTGCTGATCATGTCGGGCTCCGGCGATCTGATGGTCCCGACCATGGTCACCGTGCCGAACGGGATGACGTCGGTCGACGTGCCGGTGACGGCCGTCGCGACCAACGCGAACGTCACCGTGATGGCGATGCTCGGCATCCAGACCATGTCCGCGCAGGTCCGCGTGCTCGCGGCCGATGAAGCGCCGACCACGGTCACGCTCTCGCCGGCGATGGCAACCTTGCCTCCGGCGGGCATGGTGCAGCTCACCGCCTCGCTCGATATTCCGGCGCTCGTCGACACGCAGGTCGCGTTGACGGTGACTCCAGCAGGTGCGGGGTCGGTGCTGGGGACGGTGACCATCCCGGCCGGCCAGGTCTCGCAGACGTTCGACTACACGGACACCGCCGGCAGCGGAGACTCCACGGTGGCGGCGACGTATCTCGCGAGCACGTCCACAGCGATGATCACGGTGTCGACCGGCGCGCAGCACCTCGTCATCAACGAGGTCGACTACGACCAACCGGGCACTGACACCACGGAGTTCATCGAGATCTACAACCCGTCCTCGCAAGCGATCTCGCTCGCGAACAAGCAGATCCTGCTCATCACGGGCTCGGACGACTCGGTGTACGCGACGATCGATCTCGGCACCGGCATGCTCCCGGCGGGCGGGTACCTCGTGATCGCGGGCGCGAATGTCTCGGTGAGCGCTCCTGCTACGAAGCTCGATCCAGGTTGGACCGACAACGAGATCCAGAACGGAGCGCCGGATGGCATCGCGCTCGTGGACAACGCGACGCACACGCTGATCGACGCGCTGTCCTATGAAGGCGCAATGACGATGGTTCCGCTGCCGGGATTCCCGGCGACGCCGGTGCCGTCGCTCGTCGAGGGTACGGTGTTGCCGACAGCGACCGCGGATTCCAATACAGCGGAGGGTTCTCTGTGTCGTTCGCCAAACGGACAAGACACGGACAACGCGGTCGCGGATTGGAAGTTCTGCGCCACGAAGACGCCGGGTCAACCGAACCCTTGAGCGCGCGAGGCAACGCGCCTCACGCGAGTACGCCTTCGAGGTCCATGGTGTATACCCTCCTCTTCAAAACCAATAGGAGCGCGTCCCATGGCCTTTACCCTCGACAAGCAGGGCATTTCGGTATCGGAGATCTATCGCAACCCTTCGCCGGCCTTTCTGTACGAAGCCGCGCTGCGATTCGAGAAGGGGTCCTCGATCTCGTCGACCGGCGCGCTGATCGCTTACTCGGGGAAGAAGACCGGACGTAGCCCCACGGACAAGCGCGTGGTCGACGAGCCCGAGGTTCGCGACGACGTGTGGTGGGGCAACGTCAACATCAAGCTCGATTCGCAGAGCTTCGTGATCAACCGCGAGCGCGCGATCGACTACCTCAACACGCGCGAGCGGCTGTACGTGATCGACGCGTTCGCCGGCTGGGACACGAAGTACCAGCTGAAGATCCGCGTGATCACCTCGCGCGCGTATCACGCGTTGTTCATGCACAACATGCTGATCCGCCCGACGCAGGAGCAGCTCGACTCGTTCGGCGATCCTGACTACGTCATCTACAACGCCGGCGGGTTCCCCGCGAACAAGCACACCGCGGGCATGACGTCGTCCACCTCGGTCGATCTGTCGTTCGCGCGCCGCGAGTTCATCATCCTCGGCACCGACTACGCCGGTGAGATGAAGAAGGGCGTGTTCACGATCATGAACTACCTCATGCCGAAGCAGGGCGTCTTGTCGATGCACTGCTCCGCCACGGAGGCGCGCGACGGCTCGGACACGTCGATCCTGTTCGGCCTCTCGGGCACGGGCAAGACCACGCTGTCGGCGGATCCCAAGCGCTTGCTCATCGGCGACGACGAGCACTGCTGGACCGATCAGGGCGTCTTCAACATCGAGGGCGGCTGCTACGCGAAGGTGATCAAGCTCTCGAAGGAGCAGGAGCCCGACATCTGGAACGCGCTCCAGTTCGGCGCCGTCCTCGAGAACGTGAAGTACAGCCCGGAGTCGCACCTCGTCGACTACGACGACACGTCGCTCACGGAGAACACGCGCGGTAGCTACGTGCTCGATTCGATCCCCAACGCGAAGCTGCCCGCGGTCGGCGGTCACCCGAAGAACGTCATCTTCCTCACGGCCGACGCGTTCGGCGTGTTGCCGCCGGTCTCGAAGTTGACGCCAGCGCAGGCCATGTACCACTACATCTCGGGCTACACGGCCAAGGTCGCGGGCACCGAGGTCGGCGTGAAGGATCCCGAGCCCACGTTCTCGCCGTGCTTCGGCGGTCCGTTCCTCGTGTGGCACCCCACCAAGTACGCCGAGCTGCTCGCCGAGAAGCTGCGCAAGCACGGCGCACAGACGTGGCTCGTCAACACGGGGTGGTCGGGCGGCGCGTACGGCGTTGGCTCGCGCATCAAGCTGAAGTACACGCGCGCGATCATCGACGCGATTCACGCGGGCACGCTCGCGAACGTCCCCACCGTCGAGGATCCGGTCTTCGGCTTCCAGGTCCCCACCTCGTGCCCCGAGGTGCCAGCCGAGATGCTCCAGCCGCGCAACACGTGGGCAGAGAAGGCCGCATACGACGAGAAGGCCAAGAAGGTCGCCGGACTGTTCCGCGACAACTTCAAGAAGTACGAGGCGCAGGCCTCGGCCGAAGTTCGCAACGGCGGACCGAAGCTCTGAGCGTCACTGGAGGTCGTCGACGAGCTTCGTGAGCGTCTGCGACCACTGCGCGATGCGCTGGCGAGCGAGCGACACCCCGGCGTCGCCGGCACGTTGCGCGGAGTCCGCGAATGTCACCGCGTGAAGAACCGCGGTCGACACGCCGTCGAGGCGCTCGCGAAAGCGTGCGTCGGTCGCGACGATCGCGTGGTCGTAATAGTCGAGCAAGCGCTGCGTGACCGCGTGCGAGCCCGTCTCGAGGAGCGTGTCGAGCTGCGCTCGTGACGGAACGATGCGCGTCGACATCTCGTCGTAGAACGTGCCGAGGAGCGGCTGACTGACATCGACGAACGCGTCGCGCGGAAGCACTTCACCGAGATCCGCGAGCGAGGAGTCGACATCGGCGCACAGCGACTGCGCGAAGGCGGCGACGGGCGCGTGTACCTCGCCGACCGTGCGCATCCAGAACGCTGCGAGATGCGTGTTCGCGATCTCGTGCGCCTGCAGATCTACCGCCGGGCGTAGCCATCGCCGTGGGCGAACGTTCGCGGTTCGCTGCGACAGCTCGAGCAGCGCGTCCGCCTTCGAGCCCATCACGAACTTCTTGCGTGCCACCACGAGCCGCGTCGCGAGCCTCGCGCGCACGGCGTCCGGCTGCTGCGCCAAGCGATCGAGCTGTTGCTCGGCGACCGCGCGCGCGATCTCGATTGCCTTGAGCCGCGCCATGCACTGCAGGCGAGATCGTCCGAGCGCGCGATGCAGCTCGAAGAGGTGATGGCGCAGCCGAACGCACAGCTGCAGCATCCGTCGAGCGGCGTGCGGCTTCGAGTGACGTGCATCCGTCGCGATCGTCGGAGCGCGGCACTCGTCGGCGAGCTCGATGATCGCGCGCAACAGCTCGGCGTCGGTTCGCTCGGGATGACATCGCTCGGATTGCATGAACGTTGGCGGCGTGGTGCCCCGTACTCGGTGGCGACGAAATCAGCTAGGTGAGAGGACCGACCTGACCGCTTCCTCGGACGGAGCACCCGCCGCCTCGATGACGAGCACGCGACGTGCCACGCGCAACCTCGGTCGATGCGTTCGTCGACGCGCGTCTCGCCACGGCGGCCCTTGCAGAATGCCAGACCGCGCGATCACACGTAACGCAAGAGCACGAGCAACACGGCCGCCCAGAGCATGTAGACCAGCACGTCGACTCCCTCGCTGCGCCATGATCTGCGCGATCGACGAGGAGCCGGTGCCGGAGGAGGTGCCACGCGCGTTCGCGCAGCACGTAGCATGCCACTAGCGTTTCGGACGCACGCGCCTGTGCAGCGTCGACGGATCGATGCCGAGGAGCTCCGCAGCGCGCGTCTTGTTGCCGCCGCACTTCTCGATCGCCCACGCGATGTACTCCTCCTCGACCTCACGCAACGTCGGGACCTTGTCACGCGGCAGGCTGAACCGCTCCTGGTTGCCGATGACCGCGGGGGCGAGTTGCGCGAGCTCGGCCGTGGTGATCTGCGGCGTCGTGCCGATGACCACGAGCCGCTCGACGAGGTTCTCGAGCTCCCGCACGTTTCCCGGCCACACGTACCGCGTGAGCGCCGTGATCACGTCCGGAGCGAAGCGAAGCACCGGGGAGTGCGGATTGCGACCGCGTGCGCGCGTGAGGAAGTGCTCGACGAGGACGGGGATGTCCTCGAGGCGTTCGCGCAGTGGCGGCACCACGAGTGGGACCACGTCGAGGCGATAGAACAGATCGTGCCGGAACTGGTTCTGCGCGACGCGCTGCTCGAGATCCTGGTGCGTGGCAGCCACGACTCGCACGTCGACAGCCCGGCTCTCGTCGGAGCCGACCGGGCGCACCTCGCCCTGTTGCAACACGCGAAGCAGCTTGGCCTGCAGCGCGGGAGCCATGTCGCCGATCTCGTCGAGGAACAGCGTGCCGCCACTCGCTTCCACGAAGAGTCCCGCGCGCGCCGAGGTGGCGCCCGTGAACGCGCCGCGCGTGTGACCGAACAGCTCGCTCTCGAGCAGCGCCTCGGGCAGCGCCGTGCAGTTGATGGCGAGGAACGGGGCGCTCTTCCGGGGGCTCGCATCGTGGAGCGCCCGCGCGACGAGCTCCTTGCCGCTCCCGCTCTCGCCGCGGATGAGCACGGGAGCCGACGACAACGCGACGCGCTCGATCAGGGAGTACAGCTCGCGCATGACGACGCTCTGCCCGACGAGCGAGAACATCGCGGAGCGGCTCTCGGTGCGCAGCTGGCGGTTGACGCGGACGAGGTTGCGGTGCTCGAACGCGCGCTTCGCTTGCAGCGCCATCTCGTCGAGGCGCGCGGGCTTCACCACGTAGTGCCACGCGCCGCGGCGCATCGCTTCGATCGCCGTCTCGATCGCGCCGAACGCGGTCATGATGATCACGGGTAGCTCGGGATCGATCGCGCGCGCGGCGTCGAGCACGTCGAGTCCGTCGACCTCGGCCATCCGCAGATCCGTGATCACGAGGTCGGGGATGGCGCTCGACATCGCCTCGATCGCTGCCTGGCCTCCGTCCACGACGCGTGGAGCCCAGCCCTCCTCGGAGAGCTTGTCGGCGAGGACGTGTGCCATCTCGATGTGATCGTCGGCGATGAGAACGGATCGCTTGGTCATGATTGCACCGGCCACACGACGCGGACCGTCGTGCCTTTCCCTGGGACGCTATCGAGCTCGATATCGGCGGACTGTGCGCGAACGAGTTGCGCGACGACCCACAAGCCGAGGCCCGTTCCCTGACCACGCTTCTTCGTGGTGAAGAACGGATCGAACACCTGCTTCTGGATCTCGAGCGGAATGCCGTGGCCCGTGTCCACGACCTCGAGGGTGACGGACCCATCCTTGGCGCGTGCGCGGAGGGTGACGGTGCCGTCGCGATCGCACGCATCCACCGCGTTGAGCGTGAGGTTCAGGAGGATCTGCTGCAATTGATCGGCGTCCGTCAGCATGGGCGTGGGGACAGGAGCGTCGACGTCGAGGGTGACCCCACGCTTGACCGCCTGCGGCTCGAGGAGCTGTTTCACGCTTTGCAACGATGTGGCCAGATCCACCGGGTGCACGAGCGCCGGGGTAGGGCGCACGCAATCGAGGAGCTGCTGGATGAGCCGCGTCACGCGGTCGATCTGCTCGATCACGATGCGCTGGTTCTTCGCCTCCGCATGCTCGGCACCGAGATGCGACAGGGAGAGCTCGACGCGGCCACGCGCGACGTTGAGCGGCGTTCCGATCTCGTGGGCGATGCCGGCCGCGAGCTGACCGGCGAGTGCGAGCTTCTCGAGATGGAGGAGGCGCTCGGAGTGCGCGATTCGCTCGCTGAGGGCGCGCGCCCGAAACGTGTTGTAGAGGACATAGGCCGCCGCCGAGAGGAGCAGGACGACCACGAGGCCGCCGCCGACGAGGACTCGCCGGATCACGGTGCGCTCCTGGTTCTGGAGCGCCTGCGTCGAGATGACGGTCAGCAGCATCCACGGTGCGTCCGCATCGATGAGGACGGGAACTCCGACCACGATGGCCTTGGCGTCGGGCAAGCCGACCGCGCGCGCCACATCGCTGGTCACGACGGTTCGATCCGACTCGCCGGTCGCGACGGCGGTGCGGACCTCCCGAGCGACGCCGGGGCGATCGCGCAGAACAGCGGCGAGCGTGCGATCACTACTCGCGGCGGCCACGCCGTGCGCGTCGACGATCGCGAAGCGCGACATCGGATCGCGCTGGACGCGCAGCCTCGCGACGACCACCTCCATGTCGACCACGACGGCGACCGCCGGGCCGTGCTTCTCGGGGCGTCGTGCGAATACGCGCAGCCAGCGCGATCCGCCGGCGACCCCGCTGACATGCAGCCTGCCGTGCGCCTTCTCGGCGCTATCGAGCGCCGCGTCGAGCGCGACGTCCGAGAGCTGCGCCATGTTCGGCGGTGCATCGAGCGCGGTGACCTTGGTGGTGATGCCCTCGTCGGTGCGCGCGTGCATGGCGAGGTACTCCCGCTTGATGGTGGCGATCGCGTGGAGCTCGCGCTCTGCGAGCGTCGACGACCCCGCGCCGTGAAGCACGGCCGCGGCGAGCTCGAGGTCATCGCTCACGTCGGCGATGTCGCTGCCGAGGGCACGGGCTGCCTCGGCGAGCCCCACCTCGCGGTCGTGTCCGTAGCGCTGCAAGAGCTCGTCGCGATCACGCTCGAACACGCGAACCCCGGTGACGACCAACAGCGTGAGCGACGCGAGCAGCGCGAGACTCACGAGCACCAACGGCCGCCAGCGCATGCCTTCCTGTAGCACCGAAAGGTCTTGCAGAACGCCAGACTCGCGTTGCAACTCGCAGGGTTCTCGCGAGGTTCTCGGCGACCTTGGCGTGGCACGCGACCTGCTCGACGAGCGCGCATGTCGCGGCGAAAAACTCGCCGCTAAGCTCCCGCAGGTGGTCGTCCACTCGCGGCGCACATGCTAGCCACGAATGATGCGGATGGTCTGGAGCGTGCTCGTTGTCCTGGTGCTGCTCGCGCCCTTCGGGAGCGTGGGCATCACGGAGGCTCCGATCGACGCCGAGATCCTCGCGGCACCGCGAGGTCCTGCGGGCGCGCGCGCCACCTCACGCATTCTGCAGTTGCCTCCGCCGATCATGATCGGCTCTACCGTGGTCGTCCTTCCGCCGGCTGTCGCTGCGAGCACGCCCGCGAGCGCTCCGCCCGTCGCGATCGTGCCCAGCGATCGCCATCCATCGGGGAGTCCGCGCGACCCACCGGTCTGACCTCACGCACTCCGACACCCGCTTCTCGTCGATTCGTGCCCGTCGCCTCGTGGGCGACGCGGAGGTCCCATGCACGCCACAGATTTCCTCGTAGCCCTGACCATCGTGTTGGGGCTTGCTGCCATCACGACCTTCGTGTTCACGCGCCTGCGTCAGCCGGTGGTGCTCGGCTACATCATCGCGGGGCTCATTCTCGGGCCACACATCCCGATCCCCGTGTTCGCCGACGTGAAGATCGTGCACACGCTGTCGGAGCTCGGCGTGATCATGCTGATGTTCGGGCTCGGCCTGGAGTTCTCGCTGGGGAAGTTATTCCGTGCAGCGCCGACCGCGGGGATCACGGCGCTCGTGCAGTGCAGCGCGATGATGCTGATCGGCTTTGCCACCGCGCAGGCGTTCGGCTGGACGATGCTCGAGTCGATCTTCTGCGGAGCGGTGATCGCGATCTCGAGTACGACCATCATCGCGAAGGCGTTCGACGAGCAAGGGGTGCACGGAAAGCTGCGCGAGCTCGTCGTCGCGATCCTCATCGTCGAGGACCTGATCGCGGTCATGCTGATCGCGATCCTCACCGGCGCGTCGTCGAGCGCGGGCCTCTCGGCGACGGAGCTGTTCCTCACGATCGGCAAGCTCGTCGGTTTCCTGGCCGCGCTCGTGGTCGGTGGGCTGTTCATCGTGCCGCGTGTGATGCGGGCGGTCGTGCGGCTCGGGCGCCCGGAGACGACGGTCATCGCCTCCGTCGCGATCTGCTTCGGCATCTCGCTGTTCGCACACGAGGCGGGCTACTCGGTCGCGCTCGGAGCGTTCGTCGCTGGCGTGCTCGTCGCTGAGTCCGGAGAAGCGCGCCAGATCGAGACGCTCGTACATCCCGTGCGTGACGTGTTCGCTGCGGTGTTCTTCGTGTCTGTCGGCATCATGATCGATCCGGCCATGCTCGTGGAGCACTGGCTCGCCGTACTCGTGCTGTCGCTGGTGGTCATCGTCGGCAAGATCATCAGCGTGTCCGTCGGTGCGTTCCTCGTTGGAACCGGAACGCGAACCTCGGTTGCCGCCGGTATGAGCCTCGCGCAGATCGGCGAGTTCTCGTTCATCATCGCGGGCGTCGGCATGTCGCTCGGCGCGGTCGGCAGCCACCTGTATCCGATCGCGGTGGCGGTGTCGGCGGTGACCACGCTGACCACGCCGTGGCTGATCCGCGGGTCGTCGCGTGCGACGCAGTTCATCGACGCGAAGCTGCCCAAGCCGCTGCAGACGTTCGTCGGGCTCTACGATGGATGGATCGAGCGGCTACGAGCGCGTCGCGGGACGCCGTCGATCGTGCGCTCGTTCGTGGGCTGGCTCGTGCTCGATATCATCGCCGCGGCGACGCTCGTCATCGGCGTGTCGATGGGCTTCGAGCACATCACGGGCTGGCTCGTGGAGACGCTCGAGATCGAGCGCTCTGCCGCACGCATCATCATCGTCGCGGTCGCAGGTGCCATCGCGCTCCCGATCTGCGCGGGCATCTTGCGCACCACCCGCGGGCTCGCGCGTCACCTCGCGAGTGCGATCGTCCCGACGAGCGGACCCGACGAGGTCGACCTCGGCATGGTGCCGCGCCGCATGCTCGTCGCGAGTCTCCAGCTCGCGGGCGTTGCCGTCGCGGGCTTGCCGCTCGTCGCGTTGACGCAGCCGTTCTTGCCGCGCTTCGCCGCGCTGATCGCGCTCGGGGTCGCCGTGCTCGTCCTCGGGATCGCGTTCTGGCGAAGCGCGCGGGACCTGCAAGGCCACGTGCGTGCGCTCTCCCGGGTCGTCGTCGAGGTGCTCGCGGCGCAATCGTCGGCTGACGACGCGCACGCGATCGTCGACGGTGTCCCTGCGCTCGCGAACTGGCAGCGCGTGGTCGTGCCGGCGGGCTCGCGCGCCGTGGGTCGCTCGCTCGCCGAGCTGTCCGTACGCGGAACCACGGGGGCAACGGTGCTCGCGATCATTCACGACGGCGTCGGAACATTGCCAGATGCGCACGCGCCGCTCGAAGCCGGCGACGTGCTCGCGATCAGCGGCAGCCAGGAGGCGATCGCCGCCGCGACGCAGCTCCTCGTCGACCCCGCTGCGTGAAGTTCGCGTGAACGGCCGAACGCTGCCGCTCGTTACCAATGCCACCGACGAGGAGGTCCTTATCCTCCTTGCATGGCAGCTCGCTCGCTGGTCGCATGTCTCCTGGTCACGCTGACCGTCGCGACCGCTCGTGCCGACAACGACAAGATTCCCGGACACTCGGTCGATCGCCCGGTCGACGGCGTGATCCAAGCGGGCGCGTTTGCGGCGGGCCTCGCGGCAAGGCTCATCCCGCTCCGCGATCGCGATCCGTGGGACGACGAGCTCCTCGAGCTCGACAAGGGCGTGCGCGACAACTTCTCGCGGCGCGCATCGCACATCTCCGACGGCCTGCTCGCCACGTCGATCGCAGCGCCAGCGCTGTACCTCACGGGCTCCACGATCGACGACGCCGATGGCGACCGCCTGCTGATCTACGGCCAGTCCATGGCGATCAACGTCGCGCTCGCTTCGATCACGAAGCAGCTCGTGCAGCGGCCGCGTCCCTACACGTACTCGAGCGATCCGAAGGTCCGCGCGTACCTGAAGTCCGCGGGCACCGACGCGTACATGTCCTTCTACTCGGGGCACGCGGCGCTCTCGTTCGGCGCGGCGACGACCGGCGCGTATCTGCTGAACACCGGCGATGCGAGCCCGGCCGCGAAGAACATCGCGTGGGGAGCGGGCTTCGGCGTCGCCGCGATGACCGCCGCGCTGCGCGTGCGCGCCGGCAAGCACTTCTACTCGGACGTCCTCGTCGGGAGCATCGTCGGAGCTTCGGTGGGCTTCCTCGTCCCCGCGCTGCACGCCGACGACAAACCGCTGGCGCCCACCGGCGGTCAGCTCGCGATCGCGGGTGCGAGCGTGCTCGGCGGGATCCTGTTCGCGCGCTTGATCCCGCTCGAGAAGGCTACGTCCGAGGATGCGAGTGGCCTCAGCTTCTCGTTCACGCCGACCTCGGTCGAGAACGGCATGGGTATCGGCGTCGTCGGCGGCTGGTGAGCGGAACGCTCAGGGCGCTGGCGTCGAGCCCGCGTTCACGATCACGAGCTTGTCGGGGTGCAGGTACTTCTTCGCGACGCGCGCGAAGTCCTCGACCGTGACCGCGGCGATCTTGGCGCGCAGCGCGCGCGTGACCTCGGTGGTGCGGCCGTAGAACGTCTGGTTCACGAGCATCGAGGCAACATACGAGTCGCTCGACAGCGACGTGTCCTGGCCCTTGAGCCATGCGGCTTTCGCACGCGCGAGCTCGTCGGGGGCGATGACGCCGGTCGCCATCGTGCGGATCTCCTCGAGCATCGACGCCTTCGCCTTGGCCACGTTCTGCGGCGCGACGATCGCGTTGCCGCCGAAGCCACCGGCATCGTCGAGGACTCCCGCGTAGGTCCACACACCGGAGCCGTACGAGAGCCCCTCCTTCTCGCGCAGGCGCTGCCAGATGCGCGAGCCGCTGTCGCCGCCGAGCGCTTGGCCGACGAGGATCCACGCCGGATAGTCCGGATCGAGATCCTTCATCGACACGTCGTGCGAGAGGACGAGCTGCGACATCTCCTTGTCCTTGATGTCGATCGTCCTCTGCGTCGCCGGCACGTCCCACACCTTGTCGGCGAGGCGCGCGTACGGCTTCTTGGATCCCCAGCCGCCGAACAACTTGTCGACCTGCGCGGTGATCGCCGCCGGATCGGTATCTCCGACGACGACGAGCTCGGCGTGCGTGGCACCGACGAAGTCCGCGTAGAAGCGACGGATGTCCGCCACGGTCACGCGCTTGATCGCGTCGATCTTCTCCTTCGCGCTCATCGTGTGGCGCGGATCGCTCGAGGGCCACGGCGAGGTCAGCTGCGCGAGTACGGTCCACGCGACCGACGACGGATCCTGGAGCTGCTGTTCGAGCGCCGCGATCTGCTCTTCTTTGATCAGCTCGAGCTCGCTCGCAGGGAACGACGGCGAGCGAAGGATCTCCGCGGCGAGATCGACGGCGCCGGGCAGCTTGTCGCGCAGCGTCTCGATGCGGAGGAGGAACCCGCTCGCGCCACCTCCGAGGAAGATGCGGCTCTTCAGCAGGTTCTCCTCGTCCTGGAGGTCCTGATAGCTCTTCTTCTTGGTCCCGCGCTGCACGAGCGACGCGCACAGCTCGGCGATCACGGCCTTGCCTTGCAGGCTCCTCTCGTCGCCCCAGTGCATCGCGAGCCGGAGCTCGACCTTCGCGCCGCGCGTCTTCTTTGCGAGCACCGCGCTCTTGATGCCGCTCGGCAACACGCTGCGCACCGTGCGCGCCTCGATGTTCTCGAGCGTCGCCGCGAACGCTTCGCCCGGATCCTTCACGGGGCGATCCTCGATTCCCTTCACCACGGCCGCGATGTCGGGCGTCTCCGTCAGCGGCGCACGATCGGCATCCTTGGTCGGGATGAAGCGTCCGCTCGTGCGGTTGGATGCCTTGAAGTACAGCTTCGCGACGCGCGCGACGTCCGCGATCGTGATCTTCTCGACACGGTCGCGATACGCGAAGATCGATCGCCAATCACCGAGCGCGGCGAACTCCGAGAGCTCCACCGCGATCTCCTCGCTGTTCGCGAACGACAGCTCGAGGCGCTTCAGCGTGGCCACGCGCCAACGCTCCACGGCTCTCTCGTCGATCTTCGACGCGGCGAGCTTCTCGATCTCGTCGATCATGATCTGCTGGACCTTGTCGAGGTTCTTCGGATCGCGAACCTCCGCCATCATCATCGCGAGGTTAGGATCGCGGAACATGTCCGGTCCGCCGCCGACGCTCGAGGCGAGCTTCGTCGCGACGAGCTTCTTGTACAGGCGCCCCGACGGCTCGCGATCGAGGAGATCGAACGCGGCTTGCACCGCGGGATAGTCCGGCGATGCAGCGCCCACCGTGTGATAGGCGACGCCCACCGCGTGGATGTCGCCGTTGCGGCGCAGCGTGACATCGCGCTCGCCGTCCTGTTGCGGCTCCACGGTGTACGAGTCCGGCAGCGTGCGCGCCGGCTTGGGAATGGCGCCGAAGTACTTCTCCACGTGCGCGAGCGCCGTGGCGTCGTCGAACTTTCCGGACACGACGAGCACCGCGTTGTCCGGTTGGTAGTAGCGCTCGTAGAACGCGCGCAGGGCAGGTACGGGAACGCGCTCGATGTCCGATCGCGAACCGATCGTGTCCTTTCCGTAGTTGTGCCAGAGGTACGCCGTTGCCGAGATACGCTGCTGGAGAACGGCGAGCGGCTCGTTCTCACCCATCTCGAACTCGTTGCGAACAACGGAGAACTCCGTCGCGAGATCCTCGGCGAGGATCGTCGAGTTGATCATCCGATCCGCTTCGAGATCGATCGCGAACTCGAGGTTCTCCGGCGTCGCCGGCAACGTCTCGTAGTAGTTCGTGCGATCCATCCACGTCGAGCCGTTGTTCTGTCCGCCGCGCTCCTCGAGTAGCTTCGAGATATCGCGGTGGCGCTTGGTGCCCTTGAACAGCATGTGCTCGAGCAAGTGCGCCATGCCCGTCTCGCCATAGCCCTCGACGCGCGAGCCGACGAGATACGTGACGTTCACCGTGACGTTCGACTGCGTCGGATCCGGGAACAACAATACCTGCAGCCCGTTGTCGAGCTTGTACTCGGTGATGCCCTCGACGCTGCGAACCTTGGTCGCCTTCGCGCGAACGTTCGGCGCGGGCGCGACCACGGCGGGCGCGTCACCTTTCGGCGGCGGCGCAGGGAGCGTCGGTTTCGGCGACGGATTGCCACACGCGACGAGAGCAGCGAGGAGCACAGCGCTACGCATGCCGCGTGGCGTACCACGGGCGCGCGACGAAGCGCTCGTCAGAACTCGAAGTTCACGCCGGCGAACCAGGTGGTGTCGCCGACGGAGAGCTTGTACTCGGAGCCGAAGCCATCGACCTTCGCCAGCTGCAACTCGCCGTAGAAGCCCGCGTGCTGGATCCCACCCTGTCGCATCGCTGACGCAGCCGACGGATCCACGCGCTCCGCGCGAATCGCCAGGCCGATGGATCCCTGCACACCGATCGTGCCGCCGTACGCCTTGTCGGCGTCACAGCCGGGAGTGTTGGTCCCATCCCAACACGCCGTGGAGGTCTTTCCGTTCGTGCGCATCCACCAGATGTAATAGGAGATGCCGCCGCGAATGTACGGCACCACGGGAATGCCGAAGTTGTCGTCGAGCCAGGTGAAGCGATAGACCGCGGTCGCGACGAGGGGCCAGAGGCGGAACGTGTTCTCGTCACCCGGGGAGCGCATGCGATCCTCGCCTGGAACCGGGTCGGCCCACGCGTTCGCCGTCTTCTGCATGTAGCCGATGCTGCCGCCGAAGCCGAGCTGGCCGAAGCCGCGCCACACGATGCGATCGATGTCGAGCATCGGCAGCACTTGATAGCCACCGAACATCTCGGCGTACGGTCCCGGCTCCATGCCGAACTGCTTGTCGATCGCGGGCGTGTACGGACCGAGGCGCAGGCCGACGTGCCACTTCACGAGATCCTCGTCGGTGTAGCGAGCCTCCTCGTCCTGCTGCTCCTCCCAGTACGGCGTCTGCGCGCGCGCGAGGCGCGTGCCTCCGAGCATCACGAACGCGAGCGCGGCCACCGGCGCGAGGCGCGCGAACGTACGCGCGTTGCGACGGCGGCGCAGGAGCAGATAGCCGAGCGCGAGTGCGAGCGGACCCGCGGTGCCGCCGGGCGACTGCGTTCCCGTGAGGCAGAAGCCGCCCTCGACGTTCGAGCCGCGGTTGTGCAGGTCCTCCCAGAAGTCGTACGCGGGCTTCGGCGTCACCGTATTCACGAGCGCAGAGCCAACGGCGTTCCCGTACTCGTCGAGGGTGACGATGATGACCGAGTAGGGAACATCGTTCTCGAGCCCGCTGATCAACATGCCGGTCGCTGTCTTCTCGATCTTCTCGCCACAGATGAACGCGCTATCGAGCTGCATCATCGTGGGAGGAAACATGGCGGTCGCGGTGTCGGTCGACTTCACCGCGGTCTCCGTCACCACGAACGCTTCGGTATCGGACTCCTGCTCGATCCCACACAGGTCGCGCACCCGCGTGTACTGCGGCGGCTTGGATGGAGTCGTGAGGGCGGGCGTGCCGTCCTGCTTCGCGCACAAGGCTTGAAATCCATACACATCCGTCTGCGTGGCTTCGTCGATCTTCCACTCCACGCGGATCGCTCCCTCGGCGCTCGACGCGATGAAGTTGGTCGGAGCGTTTGGCGCTCTGGTGTCGATGCGCGTGACGGTGGGGGTCGTTCCGATCGAGTAGCCCTGCACGTGATCGAATGTGCCAGCACCCGTCGTGTCCACGAGCACCCAGAGCTGTCGCTCTCCTTCGATCGGATCGCACGTACCCAAGGGGTCCATACCTGTCATCACGTCGTGCAGCGTCACCTCGATCCGGGTGGTGTTCGTGATGACGTTATCGATGTTCGCGATGTCCCCGATGTGGCGACACTTGTTCGGGCGCTGGAGCTCGTCGTCGCACTGCGTTCCGACCCAGAGCTGCGCAGGCTTGTCGGTGTTGGTGTCGGCGGTCAGCGTGACGAGATAGCGCAGGCCGTTCTCGTTGCCCGCGTTCCGCGGCGGATCCTCGTTCGCTCGCGCGCTGCACCGGCAGTGCGCCATGTTCAGGTACTCGCGCAACCTGAAGTCATCGAACGTGAGGGTGTATTGGCCGTTGCTGTCGCGAATCTCGAGCTGTTCGAGATTGAGCATTGCCCCGTTGGGAAGCTCCGCGTGCGCGGTCACCGGGGCGAGCGCGAGTGCGATCGCGACAGAAACGGAAGCGGGCTTCATCATGCGCGGGACGCTCGACTGCAAGGGGAAGGCCGCCGGTGTACCGACGACAACCGTTGCTATCACGCGGGGATGGCTGCATCAATAAATGGGCCGGCTGCCCCGCTGTCGTCCGTGACGAAGTGCGCGTGCCAGATTGGCAGCGCGGCTATGCGGCGCGCTTGTTCGCGGCGAGGGCGGCCTTGATCTTCAGGGCGAGCTTCTGCGCTCGATCCTCGGCGGCGGGATCCCGGTGGCTGCCCCACTCGGCGGCGTAGTACAGCTCGACGAGCTCGCGCACCTCGGCCGCCCCGGGGTCGTGGCGCTCGATCATCCGGTCGGCCAGCTCGCGTGGCGTGATGGACGCCTCGCGTGCGATGCCCGCCTTCGCGAGCTGCTTGGTGATCGCGAAGTAGACCTCGGCCACGGTAGATCGTTGACGCTTGGTCGTTGCCTTGGCGGTGATGAAGTCGTTCGGGGTTCTGCGCGCGCGGCGTAAGAGCAAGTACGCGACACCGAGGCCGATGCCGAACGAGACAAACCAGTACTCGAGGATGCCATCCTTCACGGAGACCACGGCGGCCTTCACGTTCGTCGCGATGTTCTTGATGCCGCGACCGATGGACTTGAACAGCTCGAGCTGCGAGGCGAGGTCGTACTCGATCACCCACCGCGACCACTGGAAGCGGAGTGCATCGATCATGCGGCCCAGGCGCGCGCGCCAGCCGCTGCCGCCGCGACCGAGCGACTCGCCACTGCCCGACGGCGTGGGGTCGAAGGTGACCCAGCCCGAGCCCGGGAAGTAGACCTCGTCCCACGAGTGCGCATCTCCCGCGCGCACGGCGACGTAGCCCTTGTACTCGTTCCACTCGCCACCGAGGAAGCCGTTGACCTGGCGCACCGGGATGCCGTTGATGCGCGCGAGGATCGCGAACGCCGACGCGTAGTACTCGCAGTGTCCCTTCTTGCGATCGAAGAGGAAGAAGTGGACCGGCTCTTTGCCGCCCGGATCCTCGAGCTGGAGCGTGTAGCTGGTGTTCTTCGCGAGCCACTCTTGGATCGCGAACGCTTTGTCGTAGTTGTTGGTCTTGCCCTGCGTGATCTGGAGAGCGAGGGCACGCGTCTGCGGCGTGATCGCGGGATCGAGCTGGAGATAGACGTCGTAGCCTTTGGGCAGCGGTCCACCTGGCGCTGCTCGTAGTTGCTCGACGGGCGGTTTGCCGAGCGCCGAGTAGACGGTGTACTGCAGCGTGTTGCCGTGGACGAGCCGCATCTCGTCGTTGCGCTCGAAGATCGGCGCTCGCTCGCGCGCGACGTGCGGATACTCGACGAGCTTGGGCTTGCCCGCGCCGAACAGCACGTTGGAGTCGAGCGGGTCGAGCAGGATGTTCTGCTTCACCAAGCGATCGACGTTGTCGAGCGTGGCCTGCCATCCCGCGAACTGCGCTTGCTCCCACATCAAGTAGCGCCGGTCGACGGTCTGCGTCGCCTGCGTGATGACGTGCGTCTTGGGGGCCGCGAGGCTGCGCTTCCACTGTCCGTTCTCGTAACGATCGAACGCGACGCCGCGCCAGTGGATCGACGGTGCGCTCCGCGAGCCATACTCCGCCCCGATCTCGACGCGCATCACCACCGTGGGGTCGCTCTTGATCACGCCATGTCCGCCGAGCTTCACGCCGTCGGAGAAGCCCGCGAGCGTGAGTCCCCCACGGCTCTTCAAGAAAAAGCCGATGCCGACGCGCGGCAGCGCGAGGAAGATCGCCGCCGCCGCGAGGAACACGCCGAACGAGAGGAGCCCGGTGCCGAGGAGGAACCTGCCGCCGACGATGCGTCGCGAATCGAGGATGCGCTGCACTTCCACGCGCTCGCTCGCGCGATCGGCCGCGTGCTTGACGAGCAGGTTGTCCTCCATCTCGCGGCGGAGATGGAACAACGTGAGCGCCCACGTCGAGGTGATCACGAAGCCCAAGAAGCAGAGGCCGTACGTGAGATCCGGGTTGATCACGCTGCCCGCGACGAGCATCAAGAACGAGAGCAGATACATCTGCTGCCAATCGCGTGCGGCTCGTCGGTTGAACGCCTTCGCGATGATGAGCCACGTGAGGAACTGCGCGCCGACGCCGAGGAAGTCGCCCGTGACGATCGCGGTGAGCACGGAGTAGGCGAGGGCGAACACGCTCGCCACGGTCCACACCCACGCGAACTTTTCGATCCTGATGCGCGGTGGCTCCCACCACCACGACGTGATCAGCGCGCCGAACCCTGCGATCGCGACGACGGGCGAGACTCCGCCTCCCGTGGTCATCGCGAGGTACGCGAACGCGACCATCAAGTACGTGACGGCTTTATGCGTGACGGCGAACCTCATACGTCCATCACCGTGTTTGCGGTCGGGCGACCTCGCGCCGCCACCGCGCGCGGTGTGACGAGCACGCTCTCGACGCGCTTTGGCAGCGCGGGGAGCTCGACGTCGTCTCCCACGTACGTCAGCAGCGCGAGCGCGCGAGAGAGCTTGGCCTCGTGCATGCGGCCCACGCCCGCCGGCACGTGCAGTCCGCGCGCGACGAGCTCCACGGTCCAGCCTGCTTCGAGATACGTGGCCGCGAGGCTCGAGGCCACGCTGATCGCTCGCTCTACCGACGAGATCGCCGCTTCATCTGCGGGGGTGAGCGCACCATCCGCGGCGGACTCGCGTGCCTTCTCGGGCAGCGCGTTGTCGACGACGATGACGATCTTGCGCGCGAGCTCGTCCTCGTACTCGCGCACGAGCAAGCGACCGCTGCGCGCGCTCGAGCGCCAGTGAATGTCGCGGCGGTCGTCGCCCGCACGTCGCTCGCGCAGTCCGTGGAACTCACCCCGTCGTCCCAGGCGATCCGCGATCGCATCGCCGCGCGTGGTGGTGCGCGGAGGCGGGCGCGGGACCGCCACGCGCGGCGGGTACACGAGCACCTCGAGCGGCGCTTCCACGTCGCGCGACTTGCGGAACAGCGCGAACGGGAACTTCGTCGCGAGGCGATATCCGGTCAGCGTGTAGAGGCCGCGCCGCGCGAACGTGTGGCGATAGCTCGTTCGCTGTTGCTTCGCGGCGGGGATCTTCAGGAAGTAGCAACGCTTGTCGATCGGCGTGGTCCCGACGAGGTCTTCGACTTCGATCGAGAACGACGCGCGGTTCTCCTTCGCGTTGTGAATGACGACCTCCATCAAGAACGGCTCGCCGGCGAACACGCGCGGTGGCGGCCGTCTCTCGACGCGCAGCTTCTTGAGCGTCATCTCGCTGAGGATCCCCGACGCGACGATGAACGACAGCAACCATCCGAGCAGCAAGTAGAGGAGGTTGTTGCCCGTGTTGATCGCGGCGAAGCCCACGCCGACGGAGAGCACCACGATGATGCGTCCCTCGCGCGTGAAGCTCAGCCGTCGCGGCGGCCGCAGACGACGACGGAGTCGCGCCCAGAACCCCATGCGCTCAGGTCGGAACCGCGATCCGGCCGACGATCTCGGCGACGATCCGTTCGGAGTCGATACGTAGCCGCGCGAGCGAGTCGTGGCTCTGCGCGAGGACCAAGCGATGTGCGAGGCAGGGAACAGCGAGGCTCTTGAAGTCGTCGGGGACGACGAAGTCGCGGCCGCCCGCGAGCGCAGCCGCCTGCGCGGCGCGATACCACGCGAGCACACCACGCGTGGACACGCCGACGGCGATCGCGGGGTGACGCCGGGTCTCCTCGACGATGGTCATCGCGTAGTCGATCAGCGCGTCGTCGACGCGAATCGACTCGACGGCGTCTTGCAAGAGACGCACGGCCGCGAGGTCCACCACGGATTGCAGCTTCGCGACAGGATCACCGCCAGCGCGCTCGCGCACGAGCTCTCGCTCGACGCCCTTTGCCGGATAGCCGAGCGAGATCCGGAGCAGGAAGCGATCCATCTGCGACTCGGGCAGCGGATATGTTCCGTAGTGCTCGGCGGGGTTCTGCGTCGCGATCACCATGAACGGTGTATCGAGCGTGTGTGTCGAATCGTCGATCGACACCTGGCCTTCACTCATCGCCTCGAGCAACGCGGACTGCGTGCGCGGCGTGGTGCGATTGATCTCGTCTGCGAGCACGACGTTCGCGAAGATCGGCCCCTTCTTCAGCTCGAACACCTTGCCGCTCTGGTCGTAGATCGACACACCGACGATGTCGGACGGCAAGAGGTCACTCGTGAACTGGATGCGGCGGAAGGTTCCGTCGAGCGCAGCGGCCAGGGCACGCGCGAGCGTGGTCTTGCCGACACCCGGGATGTCCTCGATCAAGAGGTGACCGCGCGCGAGGAGCGTGACCACGGCGGCGCGAATCGCTTCGGGCTTGCCGCGAACAACGCTCGCGACGGCGTCTTCGAGCTTTCGGACGACCCCGATGTCTGTCGACGAGATCGGGGCAGGTGCCGTCACCGCGGGCATGTCGGCACTAGTGTAGCCCAACTCGGGCGCTAGTCGCGGCGCAGGCTCATGAGCAGTTGCAGCACGTTCCAGAACAGTGTTGCTACCGTCGAGAACAGCATGAGTGCGGCGGCCACATACGCCGTCGGTGGGAACTGCGACATGATGAGGCTCGTCTGGTACAGGATGTACCCGGCCATCAAGAGAATGATCGCTCCGCAAAACAGGGCTCCGAGCGAGAACCCGAACAAGATCGAGGCCACGATCACGCCGAGCGCCGCGAACGTGCAGATCTTGAGAAACCCACCCATGAAGGTGAAGTCCTTCTTGGTCAGGAACACGGTCAGTGTCAGTCCGACAAAGATCGCGAGGGTGATGGTCGCGGCTTGCGCCAACATGGCCATCGGCTGATTGAACTGCGTGACGAGCACCCAGAGGATGGGCTGGAGCAACATCGTCCACGCAGCGACCTCGATGCCGAGTCCGAGGTATTGCAGCCCGCGCGACGTCTCGCTCGTCGCGAGGCGCGCGGCGATGTAGCCCGCGCCCATGAACAGGCCGATCACGATCAGCCAGTTGTATCCACTGAGCGCGAACTTCGAGAACGCGAGGCTAAACCCCGGAGCGAACTTGAACAGAAGCGCCGTCAGGATCGGCCACGCGATCAGCGCGCCGCCGAGATGCGCGTACGTCTTGCGAAGGAAGGTGATGCGATCGCTGACGCCGAGCGTCGCGACCGCGCCGCGAATTGGACGATCGGAGGTTGCCGCGAATGCCATGGGATCATGGTTAGCACTCGACTACATGTGCGCCAGTCCTGCCAGAACGGCCAGGGACACGACCAGCGTCGGTAACGTCAGCAATGCTCCGATGCGAATGAACGAGCCTACGCCGACGGAGCGAGCCTACCCGATCACATTTCGAGAGCGCAGCTGAAGCGCCGCTCGAGATACACGCGCAGCGTCTGGAGGATCGGCACGGTGTCCCCGGTCGCGAGCACGAGCGTCCCCTCGAACTGCGCGGTGCCATCCGGGTTGCGGATCGTGTGGCCACTCTCGTCGACGCGCGCGCGCTGTAGCGTCGGCCGCATGACGGCTTTCAGCGTCTCGACCGCGTCCGCCGCTCCCACGCCATCGGCGAAATCGATCGCCCAGCGATGGTTCGCATCGCGGTAGACAAAGCCGAACGTGCGCGTCGCATCCGCCTTGTCGGCGACCCGCAGGTGAGGGCGCGGCCGCTCGCGCGCGGTCTGCGTGCGCCGAACGTCGTCTTGCGTGGGCGTCATGAACGTCCGCGGATCGACGAGCTCGCGCGTGTACTCGATCAACCCGAGCGCTTGCAGCGTGAGGTACGCGCGCACGGCGAGCGCGTCATCGTCTGGCGGCGACACGCGCTCGCGAACCGAGGTCTCGACGAGCTCGTGTACTCGCTCGCGATCAACGTCGGCGACGGCGACCACGCGTTGCAGTGCTTCGTCGACGGGCATCGCGCGACGGACCGTGACGGGGCCGAGCGCGAGGTCCTTGTTGTGGCGATGGCAGACGAGCTGGAGCGCCTCGAGCGCAGCGAAGCGAACCTCGGAGATGACCTTGCGAGTCCCATGCGCGATCACGAACGGGCTCGCATCGTCGAGGAGCGCGCGCAGCTTCGGCTCGGCAAACGCGTTGCGAATCTCGCCGGCTTGGACAGCCGCGCGAGCGCGCGTGATCGACGACGGAGACGTGAACGGATCCATGGCTCAGTCCCTCACAGGCCCTGTAGTGCCTGGCACGCAGCCATGAAGTCGATCGGCTGCCCCGACATGAGCGCGTTCATGTACATCTGCTGGATCGCGTTGACGCGCGCTTGGTTCTGCTGGAGCGCTTGTAGCGTCGCTGCTTGCGAGCGTGCGGCCTGGCTGCCTGGTTGGAGACCCGCCTGGAGCGCCTCGAGCGGAATCATCTCGAAGTTTCCATGACCCAGCGAGGCCATGAGCTGCGCTTGTGCTTCGGGCAAGTTCGCCATCGGCGCGAACGCGCGCTGCATCTTGTCGCGCAGGCTGATCTCGTTGGGTACGGTCGCCTCACCGGCGAGGGCGTCACCCTGTCGGAACACGGGCGTCGCATCGACACCTTGCATACCGAACTCGAACATGACGGGATAGTTGTCGCCGTGGCCGGGACCACCCGCGATGCGCGGATGGTTCGGGTTATCACCGGCGAGCTGTGCGCGCACCGCTGCTTCTTGTTGCAGTCGCGCGAGCGTGTTCTGCAACTGCTCGGGCGATTGATGCACCATGCTCCCGATCGGTCCTTGCGGTGATCCGTCGGGGCTCATGATGCCGCCTTGCTGCGCGAGCGCCGCGACCTCTGGATAGCGCGTCGTGATCTCGCCGAGCTGAGCGATCTGCGCGTTCAGTTGTTCGGCGGTCAACACCGACGGGTTGTACTGCGGCAGCGTCTCCGACGCATTCGCGTACGCGAGGCCCGTACCGAGGCCCGCTTCACCAGTGCCGATGAAGATGTCGCGCTTGAGGCCCGAGGCGCCGCTGAACGCGTCGCCTTCGCCGGACACTTGCGTGATGCCCCGGTTGTGAAGCTCCTGTGCGGAGACGAGCGAGCCATCGGTCGCCGCGAGGCCAGGGAGGATCTCCGAGCTCGTTCCGTGGAAGCCGCTGTTCGCGAACGCGCCTTGCGCTTGGAGCTCGCGAACGCGCGCGATGAACTCCTCCATCGTCCTTGGCGTGTTTCCGCGCGCGTCGGGACCGGCCGCCATCTGGACGACGTCGGGCGAATCGGCGATGGCTGCACGCGCAGCGTCGGGCACCGTGTCGGGCAACGCTTCGGCGACCGCGGCCGCGGCGGCCTCGGGATGCGTCGCCGCAACGTCGGGCGCGAGATCCGGAGATTGATCCACGGCTTGGCGGGCGACCTCGGGCGGCGCGTTGTCGACGAGCTGCATCGCGGGATCATCGATGTTGCGCGGCGGACCGGCGGACATCGCCGCTTGCTCGCGCAGCATCTGACGATGTGCTTCGCTCGCTCCCATCACGGCGCCTTGGAATGCGCCGACGACAGCGTTCTGTCCAAAACGCGATGCGACATCCTCCCAGCGGCCTTCCCACACCGCAGGATCCACGGCCGTCTGCGCGACGCCGCCCGCGACGCCACCGAGGCCACCGGTGACCGCGCCCCACGCACGCGGATCCATGCCGTCGGGCGCGCGGCCCATGAGCCCGCCCATCGCCGCGCTGCCGGCACCGGATGCTGCACCACCGAGCGTCGACGTTCCGACGGTCCCGAGGAAGTTCTCGAGGCCGTTACCCGGCCCGCGCCACGTACGCTCGTCGAGCGCACCCGCGGCAACACCGTTGACGAGGCCCATCGCACCGCCGCGCATCGCTTCCATCGCGACCGTCTGGCCAACGCTCGCCGTCGCATTTCCGGCGAGGCCCATCACGCCACGCAGACCGGCCGTCACCGTCGAGCCTTGGAGGGCACCGGCCGATGCAGCACTGACGACCGCCATCGCACCGTCGACGGCCATGTCTTCTTCGGAGTAGCTCGCGCCCTGCATGCCGTACTTCATGCCCATGCCGGCGGCGCCACCGGCGAGCGCACCGATCGCGGCCGCGACTGCCGGACCGGCGACGCCACCACTCGCGATCGTCGCTGCGGTTCCCACCACCGCCGTCGCTGCGATCGCGGCGGAGTTCGTGATCGCGTCGCGCGACGCTTGGTAGTTCGCGACGTCTTGCGTTTGATAGCGCGCCACCGTCTGGAGGCGCGCCATGTCCTCGTCCGTGGCTTCTCCGCTCTGCAGTCTCTCGCCGAGCTCTTGCAGACGCTGGTGCTGCAGATCGAGCATCTCACCGCTGTCGCTGAACATGTCGGTGACCGCAGCGCCAAACAGGCCCGCGCCGGATCCGCGCTCGAAGTCATACGCGGCGTTCGCGCGTGCGAGCACTTCCTCGGGCGTGCGCGGCTCGCCGAGCATCATCTGCGAGATCTCGAAGCCGTCGCGACCGCTGTTCTCGTCGGCGAGCTCGGCGTCGAGGTCTGCACCGTCATACGACGCGTTGTACTGCTCGCGGATCCGCGCGATGTCCTCTGCGGACCGCCCTCGCAGTGTGTCGCGGATCATCTCCTCGTCGGTGCCGATGCCGTCCATCGCGTAGCGCATCGCGAACACCGGATCGAGCCGGCCGTTGAGCGCGAGCTGACGCGCACGCTCGCCGTCCATCTCGCCCAGCTCCGCGTCGAGCATCTGCTGGAAGTTGTCACCGCCCGCCGCCTCGCCATAGCGATTGTTGTACGCGCTGATGATCGCCGCGCGCTCCTCGAACGACTTGCCCTCGAGCTGACGGAAGATCGCGTCCTCGTCGGTACCCATGCCGTCCGCGGCGACCGCCATTCGCGCCGCCGCAGCACCCGCACGATCACCCGAGACGAGTGATGTCGCGACGTCGAGATCCGCCCCCTCCATCTCCGAGGCCAGATCCGTCGACAGATCGCGACCGGTCTGCGTGCGATACGCGGCCAGCATCTGCCGCCGCTCCTCGGCCGTCCGGCACGATTCGATCGCCGAATACACCGACTCCTCGTCGGTGCCGAGGCCAAGACCGAGGAACCCGCCGTTCATCGCCTCGTCCATGCGCGCCGCGCGAGCACCCGCCACATCGCCCGTCGCGAGATGCCGCGAGATCGCGAGATCCGAGCCGCCCATCTCGTCCTCGAGCATCTCGTCCAGCGTCTGTCCCGTGCGCCGCTCGAACTCCGCGGCGACCGCTGCGCGCTGCGTCGGATCGCTGATGCCCTCGAGGGTGCGGTGGATCGCTTCCTCGTCGGTACCGAGGCCACTCGCCGCGTTTTGCAGCGCCGCTGCCGCCGCCGCCACCGGATCACCGCTGAGCGCTGCTTGCGCAGCGCTGAGCTCGTCGCCCGATAGCTCGTCGCTCAGGTCTGCATCGAGCGTGCGGCCCGGATAGTGGTCCGCGTAGATGCGGCGAATCTCCGCCACCTCGGCGGGACTGCGGCCGCGCAGCGCTGCGTGGATCGCATCTTCGTCAGTGCCGAGGCCATCCATGGCGCGGAACAGCGTGCTCGCCGCTGCTTCCATCGCTTGCGTATCGACAGGGCGCTCGGCAGGTGCGGCCGCTCCGCCGGCCGGTGCTGCCGCAGATGCAGTCGCAGATGCAGTCGGTGCGGCCGCCGGACCTTGCGCGGGCGCCGGCGCGGGTGCAGGTGCGGGTGCAGGTGCCGCTGCCGTCTCGCTCGGGGAGAAGACGTTGCTGACCGCGCTGGTGATCGAGCTGACCGATGCGGTGACTGAGTCGAACCAACCCATACTGGCGAAGTCGTCATACTATGCCGGAATCGTGACGGAGCTTCCCTGATGACGACGGCAACCGATCTGACCGCCCTCCATGACACCGCCGCGCGCTTCTTGAGCGCGTTCATCGACCCGAAAACGGCCTCGGACCGCGCGTCGAGCACGCTCCAGCTGCGTCCGCGTGAGGAGGACTACGCGCGTGTCTTTACCGAGGCGGCGGTGACGATTGCACGCGACAACTATGAACGGCTGTGGACCAACATCACGCCGATTCAAGGCAAGCCCACGCACTCGGTCGTGCTCGCGTGGATCGCCCTCTCGCAGAACCTCGGTGGCCCGGACGGCGAGCACTTCCCGGGTGGCTATCAAAAGATCCTCGATCGTCTCCAACCGAACATTCCGTGGATCGCGTGGAAGTTCGTCGCGCCCGGTCAGGTGCACGGCATGGCGTACGACGGGCTCGTTCGCCTCGACGATCGCTGGGTGTGGTTCCCCAAGCCGTGGAAGCTGATCGTGCGGAACACGTCGGGCCTCGACTACATGACCGACTGATGAGCTCCCCGTGTTTGTCGCCACGATTCTCACTCTCTGATCGCGAGGAAATCACCCGGATGCAGCCGGCGCTCGCGAGTCAGGGGCAGGTCGGCGCGACTTGGCCATCGGAGCCCGTCGCGATGTACGCGTCGGAGACGTAGCCGCCGCTGACCTTGTCCCAGAGCGTCGTCGTGCCGTACGTGCCGGACACGGATTGGCCGCGCTTCTGGCACGTGATGGTGACGTAGGCGCCGTCGGCGACGGAGCCGACCGCGGCGGAGGTGGTGGTCGCGGCGGCGCGGATCGTGAGCGGGGCGCCGCTGGTGTTGACGCGTGCGGAGAAGCCGCCGCCGCCGTTGGTCGTGCCGCTCGCGCTCTGCTGGAACTTCGCCTTCACGGTGGACCTGGCGGCGGCGCTGAACGAGTGCCACTTGTACGTCGTGTTGCTCACGAGGCCGTTGCGCCCGACGAGCCACGAC
>JAEYYV010000324.1 GCA_023428295.1 Pseudomonadota bacterium | reverse complement strand
CCGGGGGGGGCGGGGGCGGGGGGGGACGACCACCGTGCGCGAGCCACCGACCGTGGGCCGGGGACGCAGCCAGCTGCCCGACGTACCCGGGCGGTTGTTGGTGCGGTGATCCTGAACGCGAACGGCGTTGCGCTCGTCACCAACGTAGATGAGATCGTAGTCCATACATGGCTCCTTGGTTGTGGCGGCCGTGGCCGCTCGCGCGAACCCAGGCTCCGATCCGGTTCCTCCTCGTTACGCGGCGTCGTCGAGATCGATGACGATCGGGTCGCCGCTGTTGGCGCCGTAGGCGTCGTCGCGAATGCCGTAGCGCCACTCGTCCTCGATCATGTCGAGGTCACTCGCGGCCTGCTGGAACGTGTCGACGACGAACCCACCGCTGCTCGCGCTCCGCGGCGCGATCGCGGGTGGCGGCGCGAGTTGCGCGGGTGCGGGGGGCGCCGGCATGTTGGTGTTGGTCGCAACGTGCGCCTTGACCGCGCGCTTGTTCATCGTCGCGAGCGCGAACTGCCCTGCGCCCGCGGCGGCGACGCTGGTGCCGACGACGCGCGGGATGCCGTCGGAGAAGTACGCCGTAGCGCCGCCTCCGAGCATGAGGCCGATGCCGACGGCCTCGGGCGACAGGATCTGCTGGTTGACGACCAAGCCGCCGAGCGCGGCGCTACCGGCACCGCCCGCGACCGCGGCGGCGATGGTCTTCCAGTGTGGTGCGCTGGTCGAGCGCGAAGTCCGCGTGCGCGGGCGCGGCGGTGCAGCCGACGCGAACCCGGCCGTCGCGTTGCGAGGGCGCGCCGCGCGCGCCTTGGGTCGATGTTTCGAGGTCTTCTTCTTCATGACGTGGCTCCTATGGGTGAGGGACTGGAGGAAGCGCGCTACGCGGCGTTGCGGTAGCCGACGTGCAGGCCGGGCTCGTGCACGTAGCCGCACTCGTCGCAGAACCGGAGCGGCGTCGGCGTCAGCACGGCACGCTGCGCCGCGCGCGAAGTGGCGCTCGTCGGCCGCGTCGGCGGCGGGACCGGGATGTCGCTCGGCAGATCGAGCGCGTCGAAGATCGACACCGCATCGCCGAGGTCGAGCCCGAGATCGTCGTCGAAGATCCGCGCGAGCAGGCTCGCCGTGAAGATAACGTCCTCGACCGGCATGTGGCGGTCCTTGCCCGCGAGCCGCGCGAGCACCCACCGTCGCGCGCTGCGCACCCGCTTGCGCGCGGCCGGCCAGTCATCGACGTCGCGCTCGGCGAGGTCGAGCGCCCACGACGCGAGGTCGCGCGCGGCTGCGTTGGCGGGACCGTAGTCGATGCCGTCGTCGATCCACGGCGGTTGGGTGTTGCGGGGCTTCTTCGACGAGCGGACCGAACCAGACGAGGGACCAGAGCGAGATGCAGACATAGAGGACTCCTTCGGCTCGGATCTCGAGCCGTGTAAGGGCCGCGCCGCAGCGCGGACGTTGAAGCTGGTCGTCGGTCGCGACGTGCGCCGACGGAGAACTGGGTGGGTGGTTAGAACTTTTGGGCCAGCCAGCGCCCGGCGAGCGCTTGCGGCGTCATCGCGTCGAGTGAGCCGACCATCGGCGACGGCCTGGCGAGCGCGCCGAGCGTGAGCCCCTCGCGGTTGAGCTCCTTCTCGACCGCGGTGATCATCGGCGGGCTGACACCCGCGCTGTGGAGCTTGAGCTTGGCGGCCTCGATCCCGGCGCCGGCTGCGATGCGTCCGCCGACCTTGGTGAGCGCGCCGAAGAGGTTCTGGAGGTCCTTGTTGGAGGCGAGCGCGTTGAGCGCGAACATCGCCCAGGGGTTGTTCCGCGGCGCGGTCGCGCGCTGCGCGGCCCGCTGGTCGAGCGCGTCGAGCGCACGCGCCGTGGAGTGGACGATCTTGAGGTCGGCCAGGCCCCGCGAGTGCGCCGCGCGCTCGGCGAGCGCGAGCACGAACGCGACGTCGCGCGCATCGGCGACCACGATCACCCTACCGGCGAGCACGCCGTGCATCACGCGCTGACCATTCTCGACGCGGCGCATGCCGCCGGGGAACCGCACCGAGCCGGGCATCGCCAGCTCGGCGACGTGATCGATCGCCTGCGCCGGGGTGAGCGCGAGCGGCGCGTCGGCCAGGCCGATCGCGGCGCTGTTGCGCTCGCCGCGATCGGCCTCGTCGAACAGCGCGTCGTCCTGGGCGTCCAGCTCGGCGAGGATCGCCACGTAGCGCGTCATCGCCTTCTCGTAGATCGCGATCGCCTCGTCGATTGGCTTGCCGTCGACCCAGGTCTCGTTCCCGCGCTCCTTCGACCGACGCGCGTTGGCGAGATCGAAGCGCAGGCCTTTGCGCTCATCGAGGCCGATCAGCCGCTGGATGCGGAGCCGGCGCGTCGCGATCTCTTCCATCGTCGGGCGCGGAGTCGCGTTACGGGCGCTGTGCGGATCGAGGATCACGGGCAGGCCATCTCGCGTCGGGTAGGTGTGCAGGCCGTTCGGCGTCGACACCGTGGCGAGGCGCCAAACGCGGTGCGGCTCGATCAGCTCGCCGGCACCTGCGAGAAGGCAGGACCGTTCGAAGCAGTTCGGGGACGGATTCGCGAGGTCGAGCCGCTGCGGTGGACGACAGGCGTTCACCTTCGGACCGTCGTTCGGATCGCCGTTGTCGTCGCGCTGGGGCAGCGTGCGAATCCACGCCGCGAGGTCATCGGTGTTGGTGAAGCGCTCGGCGAGGTCGACGAGCACGGGGTTCCGATCCGCCACCTGGGCGACGAGCAGCTCGGTCGTCGGTCCCAGACAGGCGTGGTCATTGACGGGTGGGGAGATCATGGTGTCCTCGTCGAAGTGGGTGGAGATGGTTGGTCAGGCGCGCTTGGCGTTCTGCATCTTGGCGAGCACGCCGCGGAGGGCGGCGACGGCTTCCTCGACGGACTGGGCCGACAGAGCCGCGATCCACTGGCAGCGTGTCGCGACATCCATCTGAGCGATCGTCCGCTGCGCGATAGCGCGCTCGTCCGCCGACAGGCGTTGGTAGATCGCCATCAGGTGGCCGAACTGCTCGTTCGTCGGTGCGATCTGGCCAGCCGTAGCGGCGTTGGCGATCAGCGGACTCGACGCAACCTGCACGGGCACGTGCGGCGTGCCCGACGAGGAATTGCTCTGCGCAGGAGCATCGGCGTCGATCTCCTCGACGGCGCTGGCCTCGTCGTAGCCGTCAGCGACGATCTCGATGCCGGTAGCATCGGCAAACCGCGGCTCGTACGCCTCGAAGATGCTACCGACCGCGACGCGCGCGGGGGCCCGCCTCGAGCTCGTCCCCGCGGCGTCGCCACCGTGGACGACCGTCGCCGACGACACCGCCGGAGCGGGCGCGATCGGCGCGACGTATGCCGGCGTCGCCGCGGGGCCAACTGTGGAGGCGGCGGGCTGCTTCGCGCCGAAGACCCATTTGATCGCCTCGATGATCTTCTCGACGGCGCCTGCGCCAAGCTTGTGCGCCATCTCCGGCAGCTGCGGCGCGAGGAAGCTCATCGCCATGTTGAAGGGGTTGTTCGGATCGGACTGCGGCTCGGCCTGCTCGTCCTCGACGCCGTTCTGAGCGTCGCCCTCCTCCTCGTCGTCTGTGCCCGCGTTGCGCGGCTCGGGCAGTGCGAGCGGTGCCCGGTACGGCGCGCGCATGATCTCCGCGCTGGCGTGCATGGCCGCGCTGTTCGCGTTCATCAGCACGCCGTGCTGCGAGGCCATCTGCTTCATGACGTCGGCCTGCGACGCAAACATTCGCTCCTGCACCGCAACCAGGCGCTCGATGACCGCGAGCGCGTTGACGTCGAGCGATGACGTGGCCTCCGTGGCGGTGAGCGCACCGCCGTTGCGCAGCGGTTCGATCGTCAGGTACCCGGCCGGCGCACCGTCGATGTCGACGCCGTCCTCGTCGCACTGGTCGAGTCTGTACAGCCCCGGGACGTTGCCGGTAATGCGCCGGAACTCGGCGTACTCGATGCCCGCATCGACGAACAGCGGGCTGCCAGCGGCGTCGAGAACTTGGCAGCACGTGCCACGCGCCGCAGGGTTGCGGAACAGGCGCACGCGCAGCTTGGCGGTGCGCTGGTGCCATGCGAACGGCTTGCCCTGCTTGTCGAACGCGAGCGGAGACATCGGCCCTCCTGGGACGTGAGTGCGCTGTCCGGCGTGCGGACAGCACAGAGACCTCGGCCGTCACCGCGAATCGGTGAGTCGATCGTGGCCCTATACTTACCAAGGGGGGCGAGAAGCTCCGCGCTACCACGAACCGATCAGATTCTTGGCCCGGCTCGCTTGCGTCACCCGGTCTCGCGCGGTTGGCGAACCGATCTCGCACCACGGGCACGGTGGCATCGCGCGCGGGCACGCGAGCGCGCACGGTCTTCTTCGATCGGAGCACGCGCCCGATCCCGAGCTCGGGATCGCTCGCGGATCGCTCGCGGTCGTCACGGATCGCCCGGAGAAAATCGAACCTCGCGGAAGCACACGATCACAACGTCGATCGCCGGCCACGGGTCACGAGCAGCCGCGTAGTTGGACAGCGGCGCGCGATCGAATGCGATGGCGATTAGCGATGGCGATTTGTCCGCGCGAAAGCCGGCGTGTAAAATCCACGACTTGCGATTTACCGATCGCTACCGGCCGGCGCCGATGAATCACCCAGCTTCCAGATCTCGGTGCCGATCGGGATGTCGGCCTTCTTCAGGTTCGGAAACCTGAGCGCGTTGTCGCCCGCAGCACCTGGTGGCCACGGCGAAATCCGTACCGCTTCGACGCGCGCATTGGTCGCCTGCGTCGTTCCATCGGGGCGGCGTAGTTCGACCGAGATCAGTTTGCCGGTGAGATCGGCAAGGCCGAGCATCATTGGAACGACCACGACACCGCGATCCGTGATCTCGAAGGTGTCCTCCACGACCATGATCAGGTTCGCGGTCATGCTGTCGAGCTTGCCGCGTACCGCCAACCAGCCGCGGTACGGCGCAGAACTTTTCGCGAGAAATCACAAGTCCCCGAAACGCCGCACGTTGAGCCACTGGACGTGGCCTAGGCGATCCGCTGTTCGCCTGTTCAGTGTCAGATCCGGCGGCTAGTTTCGGCTCCAAGAAGGGAGACCGGAATGCACGAAAGCCACACGCCGCAGCAACTGGGGCGGACCGAAGCCACTGGCCGTGAACCCGCATGGGAGGACGCGTTCGAGGCGCAGTTGACGGGCGAGATGATCGCGTCGGTCATGAGCTACGCGAAGAAACGCGCCGAGTGGATCCAGCGAACCACCAAGCGCCACGACACCTACCTCGCGAGCGAGCTGTACCAGGACGCGGTGACCGACACGTGGATCGGCGACGTCGCGTGGGATCCCGCGAAGGTGCCGCTCGAGCTTCACCTCAAGCGGACGATCCGCAGCCGGTCCGCGGCGCGCGTGGAGCACCTCGTGCAGTTCCCGGAAGACCGCGTGCGCATGCTCAAGCTCGACATGGAGACGAAGATGTCGGACGCGCTGGAGGTCCAGCACGCCACCGATCAGAAGCTTACCAGCTACATCGACGACATCGTCAACAAGCTCTACGAGCTGGCAGGCGACGATGCCGAGGTCATCCAGATCCTCGATTGCTTCGCCACCGACCAGATCGACCGTCGCGACATCATGCGCGCGACCGGCCTCGACCGCCTCGCCTACCACAACGCTCGCCGCCGCTTGGTGCGGCTCGTCGAGAACCTACCCAATGACCTTCGCGAGCAAGCCATCCGCGCGATGGCGTGAGGAGCTGACCATGAACGAACGCCAGAGGAAGAACTTCCGCATCTACGAGGCGATCTCGCACGAGGTCGCCATGGACGCCGCTGACCAGGGCATCGGCCTCACGCCCGAGGAGCGCGCTGAGGCGTACCGCTTCGCTGACGAGTTCAGCGCGAGCATTCGCGCCAAGCGGCGCGCCGATCGCGCCGTTGCGATGAAGCAACGCGTCCGACCGTCGATCATCGCGATAGCTCGCGATGCGGTCGAGCGGTGGATCAGCGAGATCGCCGCGACGCACCCGGACATGGTGCTCGCACACCGCGATCTGACCGAGATGAGCGACGACGATCTCCGCACCGCGCTCGAAGACGCGCTGACGCTGATCGAGCGCGTGCACTGATCCCCCATGCCTGCAGGAGCCGATTATGCCGGACCGCCTGGACTCCGATCGCGACACGTTTACGCGCATCAGGGTTGCGCTCGCCGTGAACGACGCCGAGCCGCCACCGTCGAGGCACGAGATCGACCAGATTGCCGACGAACTGCTCGAATGGGGACATCGGCTCCACTTCGAGCTCCATCGGGCGGCGATCGCCGAACGCATCGCGAAGCTATCGCGTGCCGAGATCGAAGCGCGGCTCGCCGCACAATTCGCCCCCACGGCGTGTTGCACGCGGCTGGGCTTGGCGGCGAACGACGTCCACGCGTCGACGCTCACTGATGAAGACCTCCGCGACCAACTCGTCGATGTAGAGGCATTCGGCGAAGGGATCGCAGCGTAGCCATGGCGCCGCTCCGGCCACGCATCAAGAGGACTGCGGACGAAAGGGCGGCCGAGGCGGCGCGCCACGCGGCGATTCGCGTGCGCGCCACCGAGGCGACCGCATCGCTCGGCGTGCAATCCGAGGAAGGTGCGATCGACGTCGAGAAGCTCGCTGAGATCCTCGGCGCGGAGATCGAGTACGGCCACCTCGACGGCGCGAAGGCGCGCGTCGTCCAGATCGGCGACCGCGCGCGGATTATTATCTCGAAGTCGATCGTGGGCGTCGGCGCGATCCGTTTCTGCATCGCGCACGAGATCGGCCACCTGCTGCTCAAGCACTATGCCCAGGGCGACGTGCTCGGCCGTGCGTTCAAGCGCCAGCGGACGTGCGAGCCGCTGGCCTCCGGGACCGATGCGATCGAGCGCGACGCGTGCGTGTTCGCGACCGAGCTACTCATGCCGACCTCGCTCGCCGCGCCGATGTGCCAGGTCGCGCCGGTCTCGTTCGATCCGGTCCGCGCGATCGCGAGTGCGTTCGCCACCTCCATGCAGGCCAGCACGATGCGGTTCGTCGAGCTGACGACTGAGCGCTGCGCGGTGGTCTATATGAAGCGTGGGCGCGTGGTGTGGGCCAAGAAGAGCGCGGGGTTCAACGCGTGGATCCCTGACGGCCGTGCCGTGGCGCCGAACTCCGCCGCGTCCGACTACTTCGACGGCGGCGATCTCGCGGTGAGCCGCGTGCTGCCCGCCGCGACGTGGTTCCCGCGCGAGAAGCTCGCCAAGGACGCAGCGGTGTACGAACACATGACCGCGATCCCCGAGCAGGCCGCGGCGTTCTCGCTGCTGTGGCTGCCGAACACGGAGTAGCAACTGATGCGGCCACGCGTGGGTCATCTCGGGCTGGTGCGGGCCTCGTCACCGGCGGCCTTCGGATACGTTCGGGTTAGTTCGCGGATATCGTGCACGTTCAGAATCGGGAGTATGCTGGAGGTACGCGAATCAAGCGAACCTGTTGTAACGTGGGCGGCATGCTTGCTCGGGCGTTGCTGTCCGTCCTCGTCGTTGCGACGAACGGCTGCGCACAGACGAAGACCGATTTCAGTCCGTACTCTGCTACTTCGGTGAAACGCGCCGTCACTACCCAAGCGGTGTTTGCGTACCCGGGGGATGTTGGGATGTTGCGCGAGGCCGGAGGCCTCTTGATCGGCACACTCGCCGTAGGCGGCAACGGCTTCGCATCACGGAAGGACGTAAGAGATCGTGCGTTGGAGGAGGCGGCTGCACTTGGCGGAACGCATGTCTTCATCGCTGGTGAACAGGCGAACACCAACTGGGCCAGGGTGACGAACGACCGAGCGGTTACGACCGTCTCCGGCAACACGGCCACAACAACGTTTCAAACCGGAATCGCAATTCCAGTCACCACGCACATCGGAAGCTTCGTCATCGTCCGAGTGGCGCCAGAGCATTGGGCGGAACTTCCGCGACAGTTGAACCCTCGAGCGAACAAGTACGCGCTTCGTCGGATACGCTCGAAGCCCCCTACAGAGGAGGCGGAGGTGTCCGCGAACGTTGTTGAACCCGCCCCCGCAACGGAGTCCGAGGTGACGAACTGGTACTGCCAGTCGGGTAGCGACGCAGAGCGCTGTTTCCGAAAGGAGAAGAAGTGCCTCGCCGCCGATACAGAGGTGTCCTGCGATCAGGAGAAGGTGGCCTACTGCTATGCGGCGCGCGACTCAGCCCATGACCAGGAGGAGGAGGATGGAGAGGAGACGTTGATCCTCCGTTGCTATGGAACGGTCGAAGGCTGCCGGACCGAACGAGACGCGGCGTTCACCAGCGGCCTTGAGATCGTCAACGAGTGCACGAAGAGCGAGTAGGCCTTACGCACGCAGTGAACCCTTTGGGGGCTTGCGGAGCCGATGAGGCTATTGCGTTCTCGCTGCTGTGCCTGCCGAAGATGGACTAGCGACCGCGCTCGTCGGACCAACACGGCAGCGATCTTCACCGGGGTGCTGGCACGGGAATCAGCACGATCTCCGCCCAGGTCACGCCTCGAACCGACATCGCGATCGGCCGATGTGTCTCGCGACCCACGAGGTCCGCCACTGACGCAGCGCCAACTTCGTCATCAACGAGCGCGTCGACCTCGACCACTCGGAACCCGATGGTGGTTGTCGAATCGACATCAATCGTCATTGTTGGCTCACACACACCAGCACTCTGTCCTTCGTTCTTCGTGCATCCAAAGCGTTTGGCACCAGCGGTGATCTCAATGCGCGGATCGGGAAGGCCCGAAGGATCCCACGCGAGGCCATCTCGGTCTGTTGCCGGCAACCCTGCTCGGGCAACACCAACGCGGTAGCGGCCAGGGGTGATGATTTTCGGCGCGTCAGCGAGCTGAACCACGATTGAGGCAGCTAGGAGGTCATCGCTACACGACATGGACGTCAGAGCGATCGGAACGGAATCCTTCAACGCGGGGACCTGGAAGCTACAGGTCCCTATTGGGTCATGTGCTCCAGAAAGGTCCTGGTCGATCAGCATCAGCTCTATGACGGACGAAGGCGAGAGCTCGACGAACGCAGCGCGCGTGTTCCATCTCGGTGTGAGCGTGTCCTGGAGAACGTCAAGGGTCCCGACGACGCGGCCATCGGCCACGATCTCTCCAAACGGATCGGGCGGCGCGAAAGTCTTGTCGATCACATCGAGCGCTTCGAGCGCGAACTTCGCAGCCAGCGGCGCGAGAGTTGAGCCCATGCCAGCTTCGAGCATGTACTTCTCAACTAGACGTTTCCCCTGACTCTGCACGAGCTTGCTCGCGACGCCTGGCTCTCCTCCGCGAGGACCATCCCAGTTCTTGCCTTGCCCATCGAGCGGTCGGATCATCGTCGACTCGACCGCGATGTGAACGATCTGCGTCCGCGTGTTGGCGAACGCCACTGGACACGCGAGCGTGAGCGTCAACCCCAATACCCCAAGCCACATTCGAAGCACTATACGCTGATCATGGTCTTGCCGTGAACGCGATCTCGCGGTGAAGCCCGTCGCCGGCCACGCAGCCCCGGCCGGCGTGGCGCGCGCCCTCATGATGGTTGCCGATCTGCCTATTCGTGCGATGACCTGCCCGCGATCGAGACGCGACGCTCGCTCGGCCGACCTCATGCGGACCTTTGATCCGACCGACGCTCCTCATGATGAGGCAGCCGCCCGAGCGCACGAACTGCTCCACGACACGATCGAAGCTGCCGAGCGGGTGAGCGTCCGGCAGACCGCACCCTCGGCATCTGGCTCACGATTTGATGGCACCCCAATCCCCGTGGCTGGCGCGCTGGCGCGAATACTCGCAGCGGCCGAGACGAGCGAGTGCAGCGCAGAAGGCGGCGACGGCGTCGCGGCACTGCTTGCAGCGATGCGGCAGATCCGCGAGGTCGACCAGCCGGATCTTGCGCCTCATCGTCGGCCGCACGTCACGCAGATACTCGAGCGGATCGACGCCCGCGAGTCGGCACGACCCGAGGATCGTGTACCGCGATAGCGGCGCGCTCGACGCCCGCGTTGGAGCCGGCAACAAGTAGTTCTTCCTGGTCAGCGCCGTGCGGACGTGGAGTCTCTCGACGAGGCGTTGTCCATCAGCGCGTACCCGTAATAGAGGAAGTGCGCGAGCGCGACCTGGTGGTTGGTGAAGTAGCGAAGGGCGACGCCGAGCTTTTGACGCGGGCGGCTCGTGCTTCTTGCGCACCGTGCACCACAACACCCGCTCGTCCCACAGCGGCTTGCTCCGCTCGCGCCGCTGCGCGAGAAGCGCATCTGGATCGAGGCCCTGATCGCGCCACCGGACGCTCACGGGCACGGCACGGCACACCATGCAAGAAGACTCATACCACCTCGGTTCGATTGGGGAACGGTGGGGTAAGGCACCTTGACTCCTTCGGAGGTTCGGCCGAACGTGAGCGTCTCCAGAGGCAAAGGCGGGTGGTGGATTCAAGCGGCTCCAGGACGACGCCAGCGGCGCAAACGCCAGATTGGGACGTCGAGCAGCTTGCCGTGATCCTCGAGCCGAGCGTCGCGTGGCAGCTCGTGGCCGCAGGTCCGGGTGCTGGAAAATCAGCGGTGGCTTGCCAGCGCGTTGCTTACCTAATCGACGAAGGCGTTCCGCCATCGAGGATCCTGCTGGTCAGCTTCACGCGAACGGCCGTGGCCGAGCTACGCGATCGAATCGTTTCGTATGCCGTCGCGGGAGAACGCGCTCGTAGCGTGCGGATAGCAACCATCGATTCACATGCCTGGAGCCTCCGCACGCGAATCGATGACGAGCCGTTGCCCAAGGTCTTGAGCGACAGCGGCTACGAGCTGAGTATCCAGCGGACCGTGGAGCTATTCCGCTCCAAGAACCCCGACCTCCTCGATTTCATGTCGCGACTCGAGCACCTCATCATTGATGAGGCTCAGGACGTGATGGGCGTCCGCGCCGACCTGCTCATTGAGATGCTGCGGTCGCTGCCCGAGCCATGTGGCGTAACGATCCTGGCGGATCCTGCTCAGGCGATCTACGGGTTCACGACGGATGAGGACGATCACGGGGGAACAGAAGCATCACTGATGTCTCGCCTCGAGAACGAATGCCCGCGTCCGCTTGCACCGAGGTCGCTCAACAAGGTGCATCGGATCAAGAACGATCAGCTCGTCGAGTTGTTTCTTCGGGCACGGAAGGAGATCGAGCTGGCAGGCGAGGCGAAGGGGCACGTCGACCGCGTCAAAGAGGTGATCCGCGAGACATGCGGCGAGGACATCGGCGTGACGAAGCACAAGAGCGTCGCGAGCTTTCTTGAGACCCACACCGACGAGTCGATGCTGGTCCTGTTCAAGCGTCGGGCGGATGTGATCGTTACGTCGTCGTATTGCTCGGATGCAGGCATCGAACACCGGCTTCGCATGTCGAACCTTCCTGTGGTGGTTCGGCCGTGGCTCGGTTGGCTGCTTGGCGAAACGGTGCAGTCATTCATCGGACGTGATGACTTCGACAAGCTGTGGGAAACGAGGGCAGCGATTGCATCGGCTCCCTTCGCCGGGGAACGTCGCGATGATGCGTGGGACGTGTTGCACCACCTCGCAGCGGCCTCTCGTGCGCGCACGATCGATCTTGTGGAGCTGCGTCGCCTAGTCGCTCGTGCGAGGCCGCCCATCGAGCTCTGTCACTCAGAGCTTGGCGCGGCCGGGCCGATCTTGGGAACCATCCACGCGTCGAAGGGGCGAGAGGCAGACACCGTCGTTTTGTTCATGGCACCGCAAGGAGTCGAGCGCACCCAGGCGCCACAAACGGTCGCGGCCAATGACCGCGGGAAAGTTCCAGGAGGCGGTGGCAACGTATTTCGACGGGCCGGCACGAACGATGGTGCCGCTCGAGTTGAACCGACGCGCGAGGTTGATCCCCAGCTTCGCGCAGACTCGATCACGTTCGAGCTGGGACGCGTCTACTACGTCGGTGCAACGCGAGCGCGGAAGATGTTGTACGCAGCAGGCACCGCGGGCTGGGGAGTCCAGTATCTCGACTCGAAGCGCGTCTATTGCACGTACCCGTGCGAGACAGCACGCGCACAGTTAGAGCTTGGTCGAGATGGGGACGTCGATCCGGTTGCTCATCTTGCGTGGAGTAAGGGACTCGAGGTGCAGCAGTTCCTCGCTCAGTCAGTCGGTACGACCCGAAGCATCCAGGCGCGATCGCAGGCCACCGAAGGCGCGTTCAAGACGGACTACGTATGGCGGCTCTTTGTCGAGACGAAGACGGATGGGATCACCCGCGTAGTGGATATCGGTCAGCTCAGCGAGTCGTTCAACCGCGAGCTTGGTCAGCTTTGGGGGCGCCTTGATGGCGAAAAGCGACTCCGTCCCCACGAGCTGATCCGGAACATCTTTCTCGTCGGCGTGACGACCGTATGCCTCAGCGAGAGTCAGCGCGACGGCGTGAAGCAGCCGTTCAGCCGTAGCGGGTTTGCGCTTGCGCCTGTTGTGAAGGGGTTTCCAATGATCTCGTTCGACTACCGAAAGTTCGGAAGGAAATCAGAATGACCACGCCGCCGCCCTTCCGCGATCGAATCGTCGCTCGAATGATCGAGGATCTTGTCGGGCCCCTCAGCCTCGACGAGGTACTCAAGGACCGTCCTACCCAACGCTACACAACCGGGATCCTGTATCCGCAGGGCACGCGGATCGAGGCAAGCGAGGATGAGGATGGTGGCCAAGCTGTCAACGAGAAGGAGGACGCTGCATCGTCCCCCGAGGAGGCCGGTGTCTCGCTCCACGCTGCGCTGAAACCATCGGTGGCCGGGCTGTCGTTTGCAGTAAAGAGGATCGATGCGCACACGCCGATTGCGAAGATCAGCGTGCGCTGCGCAACCTACAAGCGCTTCGCGGTGGATGCCTCTGGCGAGCAGATCGAAGGGGAACCAGGATCTCGTGACGCCGAGCGGTGGCGGAGGATGCCGCAGGCGGCGGATCTCTCCGTCGAGCTCATCCCGGGTGAATCAAGGACTGATCTTGGCGCTCACGGGATCGCCGGCATGGAACTCTACCTTCTCGTTACACCGCACGCAGGCGTCTCAACCGTTACGGCCGCGGTCTCGAACCAAAGACGTCGAGGCGACTCCTCGGCATACGACGAGGAACAGCACTTCTTTCAGGTCGAGCTGGTAGTCGAGAAGATCGCCAACGGATCCTTCGCGCCCAGGCCATCTCGGCGAGCCCAGACGGACGACGACAGTCGAACCGCAGCACTCATCTACCGCGATGTGAAGGAGTACGTCGTCGGGCATACCTGCTCAGCCCGCGTCGTCCTAGGTAGCGATCCTGACGACGCGCTCGCTCTCAAGACTGACTGGGTGCCAGCGGTCATCGTGCCGAGTGTGAGTGACAGCGGAGATCCGGTCTTCGACGTGCTTCGATCGGCGACCGAGCGACGCCCGTTGGAGGCCATGTGGCTCGCTGACGCAGCATCTCCAATGCTCGAAGATGGTCTCGACGACTTGGTTGCTGCCTACCGCAAGTGGATTGCGGGGGAGGAAGGCCGAATCGCACAGTTGTCGTCGGATCTTCGTGCGCAGGCCACGAACAACATCGCGCGATGTAAACGCGGCGCCGATCGAATGGCGGAGGGAATCTCGGCGATTCGCAGCGATGTGAATGTTCGCAAGGCATTTCAGCTCGCCCAGAAGGCGATGCACATGCAGTTCGCGTGGTCGCGCGATGGCGAGGCGCTTGTATGGCGTCCGTTCCAGGTCGCATTTCAGCTTCTCGTGCTGGACTCGCTCGCGAGTCGGGGGCACGCGGATCGCGAGACGATGGACCTGCTCTGGTTCCCGACCGGCGGCGGAAAGACCGAGGCGTATCTCGCGCTGACGGCATTCGTCATCATGCTCCGTCGTCTTCGGGGCGACGAGAAGGATGATGGAGCGGGCGTCGCGGTTCTGATGCGGTACACGCTGCGCCTTCTTACGATTCAGCAGTTTCAGCGCGCGGCAGCGATGATCTGCGCGTGCGAGCTTCTGCGCCGACGTGCAGAGAAGGGAATCGACAAGATTCCCAAGCTCGGCAAGAAGCCGATCGGTATTGGGCTCTGGGTTGGTGCGGCAGCAACGCCGCTAACGTTGAAGGACGCTGTCAACCGCGTCGAAGGAGACCCAAGCACTCCGATCCAGTTGACGGCCTGTCCGTGCTGCGGTTCCGCGCTCGATTGGAAGATCACGTCGAAAGAGTCGATCGTTGAATGTTCGTCGCAGAAGGATGATCCCAAGGACGACGAATCGCCGCCCAAGAAGAGGAAGAAGGCGAAGCCCGACGACGCGAGCAAGGAGAAGGTCAAATGTGAGCTCGCGGAGACAGGTGCGCGGCTTCCGATCTGGACCATCGACGAGGAGGTCTACAGCTATACGCCCTCGCTATTGATCGGCACCGTCGACAAGTTCGCTCAGATCGTCCGCAAGACCGCGACCGGAGTGCTCTTCGGGAGGGGAACACAAAACGCGCCACCCGACTTCATCATCCAGGACGAGCTGCATTTGATCTCGGGCCCGCTCGGTTCTATTGCGGGGCTGTATGAGGTCGCGATTGACGAACTCTGCCGACGGCACGCGGTCCGTCCCAAGATAATCGGATCGACGGCAACAATCCGACGAGCTGAGGAGCAGATCCGGTCACTCTTCGATCGCAAGACGTATCAGTTCCCGGCCCCCGGTCTCGACGCGGGAAACTCCGGGTTCGCTGTCACGGACCCAAGCCGACCTGGACGGAAACATGTCGGCATCATCACGGCCGGGCGTTCAGCGACGTACGTCCTTCAGGCTCTTGCTGCGTCGCTTCTTCAAGCAGCCACCGAAGCAGGCGCGACACCGGAAGAGCGTGACTACTACTGGACGCTCGTGACGTACTTCAACTCTTTGCGCGAGCTCGGACGAGCACTCGTGCTGATGCAAGACGACGTGCCGGTTTCGATCTCGCAGTTTGCCGCGCGTCGAGCGGAAGCGCGGCGCGAGATTGATGAGCCCGCGGAGCTCACGAGTCGAGTCAAGGCGTACGAGATCCGCGACATGCTCGAGCAACTGAACCGGCCAGCTACGGATCCGGAAGCGGTCGATCTCCTCGTCGCCTCGAACATGATCTCTGTCGGCATGGACATTCGTCGCCTGGGGTTGATGGTCGTCAACGCCCAGCCAAAGACGCTCTCGGAGTACATCCAAGCTACGAGCCGAGTCGGCCGCGGCAAGGTACCGGGCGTTGTGGTCACGATGTACAACAGCATGCGGGCGCGCGACCGGTCGCACTACGAGACGTTCGAGACTTGGCACCGTTGTCTATATCGAGATGTCGAGGCAACGAGCGTGACTCCCTTTGCGTCTCGTGCTCAGGACAAGGCGCTGCATGCGGTGCTCGCGGCCCTTGTCCGGCACACGGTCCCCGGAATGGATCGCAAGCCTAAGCTCGATCAGGTTCGACGTGCGAGCGCAGAACAGATCGCAGGCCTTATTGAGCAGCGTGTCGCGCGCGTCGATTCGCCCGAGCGAACTGTGGTTGCGCAGAAACTGAAACGACTGATCGACCAGTGGGTCAGCCGCCCTGATCTCCAAGAGTATTGGGATGACTACGAGCGGAAGACTAGTCTGATGATGTCAGCGGAGCAGTTCGCAGCGAAGGCTGACGTTGACTCGGACCTAGATCCAGAAGGCGCACGACGCGCACTCTGGCCAACGCCGAACTCGATGCGCGAGGTCGAGGCAGGCACACCGTTTGTGCTGCGCCACATGCTTAAGGTGGAAGGTAACTGACATGTACAACGAGCTAGGCGACGTTCGACGGAGCTCGATCATCATCACGCACGGACCGGGATCGATTATCGATTTTCGATCCGGAGGCTATGGTGGTGCGGCGATCTCGGTCGTCGCGGCAGGACTCGAGGAGTGGGATCGCAACGCGCCGCCGCCCGGTCTCGGCCATCAGCAAACAGTGTTTGAACCGCGGTTGCAGCAGCAGCTCGGAGTAGAGGGGTTTCGGCTTCCGCCGGTGGCACCGCAAGTTGCTCCAGGCGTGTATTCAAAGCGCGCGGGAAAGCTCGTCGGCGTCCGCTTTCCACGCTGGCTCCAGTGTCCAAAGTGTCACCTAGTTCAGCAGTCGCGAGCCTGGATGGAGGACCCGGGCGACCCAGCGCTGTATTGCGCATCGTGCTCGCAGAAGGCCGGTGGCCGGAACCGCGTGCACGTTGTTCCTGTGCGCTTCATCGTGATGTGCGAGAAGGGGCATCTCGACGAGTTTCCGTGGGACTGGTGGGTGAAACACGAGGAGGCGTGTCCAAAGCCAGATCGCCGTCGCGAGCTCAAACTTCAAGGGAGCGCGACTGCTGGCCTAGCGGGGCTCATTCTTACGTGTCTCGGCTGCGACGCACGAAGGTCGCTGGAGGGATGCTTCAGTCCGAGCGCCATCCCGTCGCAGTGTCAGGGCCGGCGGCCTTGGCTTGGAGACGCTGACGAGACCTGTACCGGCGAACCGCGAGTCGTTCAGCGCGGCGCATCCAACATCTACTTCTCGGTTGTCGAGTCCGCCCTCGATATTCCACCGTGGTCGGATGATCTTCAGAAGAAGATCGGGATGCGCTGGGCGATGCTTGAACAAGCACCCGATCAGAACGCGCGGCGTGTACTGATTCAGGCGCTCCGACTCGCTGATGTTACCGGCAAGCCAGAGGCGGAGCTCATCACCACGATCGATGAGCGCATCACGCGACTGCGATCGCCGGACCGGAATATTCGGTGGGAGGAGTACCAGCAGTTCGTTCAGCACACCCAGCCGTTCGGCGAGAACACAGAGTTCGAGATCCGCCCAGGAGTGGCTCCGCCCGAGCTCGCCGGAGTGCTAACGGCTGTCACTCGCGCGACTCGGCTGCGAGAGGTGAGGGCCATCCGAGGATTCACGAGGGTCTTCCCGCCGGCCGCCGGTGACGAAGAGCGCGTCGCGCGCATCTCGCTGAATCGTACGAGCTGGCTGCCTGCCGTCGAGAATCGTGGTGAGGGAATCTTTATTCAGCTTCGGCTTGACCGCGTGAAGCAATGGGAAGCGCAGCCCGCGGTCGTAGACCGCGCCGCCACGATACGCGCCGCGTACGAGAAGGCATGGCTTGACCGCGGACGTCCGGGCACTCCACCGAAGCAGCTCACGCCGCGATTGCTTCTCGTTCACAGCCTCTCGCACGCTCTGATCCGGCAGCTCTCGCTGAGCTGCGGTTATGGAAGCGCGTCGCTTCGGGAGCGGCTATACGTTAACACCAACGGATGGGAGATGGCCGGTCTGCTCGTGTTCACATCGTCGCCTGATGCGGACGGAACTCTGGGTGGTCTTGCCCGGCAGGGTGAGAGTTCGAACATCGTGCGGATCTTTGAAGAGAGCCTAACCGCGATGACGTGGTGCTCATCGGACCCTCTCTGCATCGAAGGTGTTCACGCCACTTCAGAGCCCGCGAGCGGCGCTGCCTGTCATGCCTGTCTGTTGGCATCGGAGACGTCGTGCGAGGAGTTCAACACGTTCCTCGATCGAGCATTCTTGGTTGGAACGCCAACTGATCCGGACCTGGGGTACTTCGCTGACTATCTTCGCGAGCTACGGAGCTAGCGCGCGATGGCGCTTGCTCGGGATGTTGTTGAGCTTGCAGCACGGCTTCGCGAAGACGGCGCTGCGGATCCATTCGCTTCGCTCGCGCGGGGTGGATTACTCACGAGCCCCGAGTTCACCACACTGGTTTCGCGTATCGCGACTGGGTCGCTCGGGGCCGACGCCGCGGTAAGGCTGTGTCTACAGGCGCTCACCATCCAGCATGAGGAACTGCGGCCGCGCCTCCTAGACGCGGAGCTAGTTGCGACCCTTCCCGAGGAGACGCCAGGCATCGCCCGACCGACCGAGAGCGTTGTCAGTGAAATGATCACGAAGGCGAAGAAGGAGGTCGTGCTTCTTGGCTATGAGTTCACTGATCTTGATCTCCTACAACTACTTGCGGATGCTGCGACCCGCGCGGTCTCCGTCGTGATGATCTGCGATCGAGGCCGTGGATCGGCCGTGCGTGTTCGCGAATCGTGGCCGTCGCCGACGTGTCGACCCCGACTGTTCCATGACCGAGAGCGCGCCGATGCCGCGCTATACGCATCGATGCACGCGAAGTGTCTCCTCGTGGATGGCATCGATCTGCTCGTGACATCGGCGAACTTCACGTTTCACGGGTTGCACGGCAACATCGAGATCGGTGTGCGCCTTTGCGGATCGCCCGCGGCGGAGGCGCGAAAGATCTTTTCACATCTGGTCGAGAATCGAATCGTGGAGGAGCTCCTTTAGCGCCGCTTATGGCGCGGCCCGACAACATTGACAGCGATCCGCGCTTGTTCGAGCGAGCCGAAGTAGTGGAGCAGCGAGACATATAGCTTGTTCGAGACGCGATCGCGCACGTCGGTGGAGCTGACTTCGTCGAGCCTGTGCCTGTGCCCGAGGGTACGAAGTTCCGCGAGGGCGCGCTGTCGCGAGAGCAGTCCATATTCTAGCCGGTGCGCCCGGCGATGGGCGCAGCGACAGCACTAACCCGGGGATAACCCGGGCGCGCCACGAGTGTCAGAAGGCGGCGTTATGGTGCAAGAGGGCACGTCGTCTTGGGGGCGGGCCTGAAGGACCCATATGCCTCCCGGTCGCCCTGCTCTTCTGTCCCGTCGCCTCCTTCGCGCGCTCCATATCGAGCACCTTCGCGCGGTCGTCGACTACTACGACCTGCCACGCGCCAAGACCCACGAGCAGATGGTGGTGGCGGCCATGAAGCGTGTCGGTCGCGACCTGGCTGAGCTCGTGAGCGACAGGGGCCCGTTCACCTTGCAGCTTTGGAATGAGATCTCGAAAGGCCTTGGCGGCGAGACACGCCGTTCATTCGAGGACCTCCAAGCCGAATTTGAGTTCCGACTTGACCCGGTCGCACAAGAGTTCGATCTGGATGAGCGCGTCGCCGACGTGCGCGAAGACTCGCGCGAAGTCCGGCGGCTCGCGAAGCTGATGGGCGTGGAACTGCTCGTGCTCCAGGGAAAGCTCCAGGAGACCCACGGCCTGACCTTGCTGAGCAGCTTTGTCAGCTCGGTCCGCGCGGAGCTCGCAGCGGCCCAACCCAACACTACTCCGGTCGCGGAGGACGAGGACGAGGACGCGATCGAGGACGAGGTCGCCTCCCAAGAGCAAGCCGACGGCGATATCGTAGCCCGCGAGTTCGATCTTGAGACTCGGGTCAGCGAGATCCGGGAGGACGCGAATGCGGTACGTCGCCTCGCTGAACTGCTCGAACAGTCGCCGATCGTCATCGCGCAGAGGTTTCGCGAGACACACGGGCGCACAAGCCTGGGTCGGTTCGTCGACGACGTTCGCGCCAAGCTCCCCGCAAAGCACCAACCACGCGCCCCCGAGGAGCCCGTTGAGGTGGCGCTGGCAAAGTTGCTCGCGGCCACGCTCTCGCTTTCCGATCCCGGTTCGGGGTGGCCCAGCAGGGGGACCTTGATGTTGGATGGTCAGGCGCATTCCGTTGACGTCTACGCGCGCCGGATCGGTGGGAGCTCACGCGGGAATCCGCTAGAGCGGCGGTTCCAGAACCCCGTCCAGCGAGCGGCCATCATCGACGACCCGAACCGCTACGAGCTCCTTTTTGGCATCTGGCAAGAGCAGGGCGACGAACGCGCCGTCATCGTGGCATTCGATGCCTACCGTCGCCTCGAACGAACGACTCGGTTTTCGATGTTCATGCCGCTGTCGTTGCTAGAGGAGGCAGCGGATACGGGCTTCGCCACACACGAGAACACCAAGGGCGAGACGTTGTACGCGTTCCGCCCCGAGAACATCAGCCGGTACATCCAAAAGCTCGTCGACGAGGGCTTCTGGACGACGTTCAAGGGTGCACAACCCAGCACCTCGAAGTCAGGCAAGGTCGAGGTCCCATCGATGAAGTCGCCGAAGACGGCGGCGAACAAGACGGCCTCCACCACCGACTCGCTGAACATCCGCCCGCAAGTGGGGATGTACGCGGCGTTCGCGCGGCTCAACTACAAGCCGTGGTTCGCGCTCGCCGAGTTCATCGACAATTCGATCCAGAGCTTCCTGACGAACCAGGCCCGACTCGCAGACTCCGGTCACACGGGGCCACTCGTCATTGACGTCAACATCGATGACCACGAGATATCGATTACCGATCGAGCTGGAGGTATCGCTTGGGCGGACTTTCCGCGTGCGTTCTCGCCAGCATCACCACCCGCCGACGCGACCGGACTCAGCGAGTTCGGTCTAGGTATGAAGGCCGCCGCTTGTTGGTTCGCCAGGACATGGAGCGTTCGCACGTCGGCGCTTGGCGAGCCGATTCAGCGAACTGTCACCTTCGACATTCCGGCGATCTCGAGGTCGGGCTCCGAGACGCTGCCCATCGAGACGGCCACAGCCCGCGAGAGCGACCACTTTACGGTCATCACGTTGTCCAACCTCCGGGTACGGCCTAAGGGGCGAACGCTCAGCAAGATCAAGGAGCACCTCCAGAGCATCTACCGCGTCCTAATGAGCGAGGGCATCGTCAAGCTCCGGGTGACCACCGCGGGCAAAGCCGAGGAGCTCTTCTACGACGCGCCGGCGTTGCTCAAAGCGCCCTACTACAAGTTCCGCAACGCACCTAACGCAGTTGCCGTCGAATGGCGGCAACCGTTCGCGGTCGACTTCGGTGACCGTAAGGTCACGGGCTGGGCGGGCATCCTTGCGAAGGGCAGCCACACGCTCGCAGGGTTCAGCGTGTTCCGGCGCCGACGGTTGATCGAAGGCAGCGTGGGGGAGACCTACAAGCCGCACACCATCTTCAAGGCACCCAATAGCTTCATCTCGGGGCGTGTTATCGGCGAGATCTTCGTTGATGGGTTCGATGTCTCGCACACCAAGGACGGTATCCAGTGGGGCGGATATGAGGAGGAGTTGCTCGAGGCGGTTCGCGGACAGCTCAACTCGCCAGACTGCCCATTGTTAGACCAGGCGGAGGGCTATCGCGCCCGAGTAACCGCCGATCAGCTGCCCAAGACGTTTGGCTCGTCTGCGCTGACGGATGTGGCCGAGGCGATCGCCGACCCGGGCACGTCGAGGGCGATCAGCGACGCATCGCAGGCGATCAACGAAGCCCTGGCGACACCGCAGCCAGATGCGCCCATCGTGCTTCAGCCCGAGTCGATCCTCCAGCAACGCGAGCACACAGTCGAGCTGCCGTGGGGCGGCGCCTCCAACACCGTGCTGCTACAGCTGATCCAGGATCAAGCAGCGGACTTCTTCTCCGTCGCCACCGAGCAACGAGCGAACGGAGAGGGCGAGGTGCTGACCGTGAAGCTTAACCTCGACCACAAGTTCAGCGTGGCGTTCATCAATGACAACGAGCAGTCACTGAAGCCGATCATTCGCCTGCTCGCGGCGTTCGCGTTGTCCGAACGGCTCGCCCGCGAGAGCGGCATCAAGTACGCGACTACCGTGCGCAACCAGGCAAACAAGATCCTCAACGCGCTCTCCGTGGAGCACCTGTAACCGCTGGGCCTGACCATGACGACCAACTTTGATGAAGCTCGCCCGTTGTCCCCTGCGCCCACCTCATTCGATCCGGTGATCGGAGAGACGACCGAAGGACTCGGCGCCTACTTGCGCGGGACCAACAAGCTCAAGACCGCGGAGGCGGTGGCACGGGTGCGCAACGATGCGCTCGCGATCGTCCGCAACTGCAGACCATTCAACTCGCCGGACAACGGCGCGAAGACTGGCTTGGCGATCGGCTATGTGCAGAGCGGCAAGACGATGTCGATGACCACAGTCAGCGCGCTTGCCCGCGACAATGGCTGCAGGATCATCATCCTGCTCGCAGGTGTGACGACCAACTTGCTCCAACAGAATGCCGCGAGATTCCGGAAGGATCTGCGTGAGGCGTCCGGCAGCTCGACCGCTTGGATGATCCACAACTCGGATAGCGGGTTCGGGTCGAAAGATGTGCAGAACCTTCAACGCGCTATCGAGGACTGGAAAGATCCATCAGTCCGCGAGCCCGACAAGAAGACGTTCCTGTACATGGTCCTCAAGAACCACCGACATCTCGACGGCCTGGCAGGCTTGCTGTCCAATCCGACGATCGATCTGCGCGGCATCCCTGCGTTGATTCTCGATGACGAGGCAGACCAGGCGGGGCTGAACACCAAGCCAAAGGCCGCAGAGGCGTCGACGACCTACAAGCGAATCCGGCGGGTGCGCAACGCGCTTCCCCACCACACCTATCTCCAGTACACGGCCACGCCACAGGCGCCGCTGCTGATCGCGCTCGATGACATGCTGTCGCCAGCGTTCGCCGAACTCGTACAGCCCGGCGACGGATATACGGGTGGCCAAACGTTCTTTGGCATCGGCGCCCCCCAAGGGCTTGTTAGGGCCATTCCCGCACACGAACTGTTTGGCTCGGGAGATCTACCCGACGAGCCACCCGAGTCGCTCCTCACCGCCATGCGAGCGTTCTTTATCGGCGCGGCGGTCTCTTCGGTGCGGAAGCAGCCGCGACCGTGCTCGATGTTGATGCATCCGAGCCGAGGCCAGCAGGATCACCGCCAATACGTCGCGTGGGTACAGGCGATCATCGGCCGGTGGACCAGCGGACTCCGCAGCAAGGACAATGACGAGCGCACCGATACGCTCGACGAGTTCCGTCCAGCGTACGCCGACTTACTGACCACGGATCCGGCACTGCCCCCGTTCGATGACCTCGTGTACCAGTTGCAGCGCTGCGTCAGCAACGTGCACATCTCCGAGCTCAACTCCGATAGTGGAGATGAGAACGTCGATTGGGAGAACGCCGACAACCACATCCTGATCGGGGGTGACAAGCTCAACCGCGGATTCACTGTCGAAGGGCTAACGGTCACGTACATGCCACGCAGCCCCGGCGAATGGAACGCCGACACGATCCAGCAGCGCGCGCGGTTCTTCGGTTACAAGCAGAGCTACCTTGGGCTGTGCCGGCTCTATCTGCACCCGGACGTCATCCATGCCTTTCGCGCCTACGTTCGACACGAGGAGGACGTGCGCTCCCAGATCGCCGAGCACCGAGGCCGGCCGCTACGCGAATGGAGGCGCGCGTTCTTCCTGGACGCGAAGCTGAAGCCCTCACGCAAGAACGTGCTGTCGGTACCCTACTATCGAATCGCAGCGGATCGGCCGTGGTTCGTTCAGGAGCAGCCACACGTCGACGCAGACGCGGCAGTGCGCAACGCGACCCGGCTCCGGACGCTGGAGGGCAAGCTAAGCTTCGAGGCCGATCCGCAGGCGTTCTACAAGCACAGCTTTGCAACCACCCCACTTGCTCCGTTGTTCCGCGAGGTTCTCCTCGACTACGAAGTTCGTGAGGGCGATGTCGCGGACTGGTACGGGCAACTCGTCACGCTCCGCGACATCCTAGAGAACGAACCCGACACCCAGGTCCTCGTTCTCCAAATGGATGGAGGCTCGACACGCGATCGTGGCGTCAAGGACGCGGCGATCAAACTCCATCAGGGCCGTTCTTCGGCCAAGGGCGAAGACAAGTATCCCGGCGATGGGCATATGCACGACGCGTCATCAAAGGTCGTCACGCTTCAGATTCACTGGCTGACGATCAAGGATGCGCCCGAGCTCGGGGCGCCTGTCCCTGCAATCGCGGTACACATCCCGGCGGTACTTCGGAAGGACGACGTGCTCGCGCAGGGATAGCCATGGACTTCTGGAAGCTATTCCAAGCTCTGCCTCGGCCGTCGTCGGCCGCTGCGTTCACCATCGACAACAGCACGTCGAGGGTGCGGATCGCGCGCAGCTTCGCCAACCATCCAGCGTTAATGATCGCGGTAGTTGACGACGACCACAACTTGACGCCACGACGTCTCGCCAACCTGACGTTCACACCGCCAACGGAGATGCTCGTCGCCCGCACCGATGGAAGTGTCGAGCATGCGCGGTTCGCAGTATTAGAGTGTATCGCTGAGGATCCAGAGCTCGGGCGCTACTTCTGCCGTGTGCTGTCCGCGTTCTTCGCCGAGGGTGATGTCCTCACTTCGGGCGCCTCGATGACCGCCGAGCTCGAGCGCGTATTGGACGGCATCGCCTCACTGTTCCGTAGCCTGCGCAGACCAGGCAAGACCACGGTGCAGGGGCTGTGGGCCGAGCTCGCGATCATTCGCTGGGCGAGCGCCCCCGAGCGCGCGATCTCAGCGTGGCACTCGGAGGTCACGCAGTTACATGATTTCGGCGTCGGTGCCTTCCGGCTCGAGGTCAAGTCGACGGAGAAGAGGCTGCGCGAGCACTTCTTCAGACTTGACCAGTTGAGTTCGGCCACGGCAGGAGCAACGATCGTTGCCTCGCTGATGTTGCAACGCAGCTCGCACGGCCCAAGCGTCCTCGAACTGGTGACGGACATCGTCTCACTAGTTGGTCACGAGGCAGCGATGCGGTTGGAGACCATCGTCGCCGACAGCCTCGGCGAGGCGTGGCGCGACGCGGAAACCGACGACGTCCGATTCGACCTCGACGCGACGAAGGCGACCCTTCAATGCTATCGAGTAGACGACATCCCCCAGGTGCCGCAGCCGTTACCGAGCGGCATCAAGCACGTCTCGTTCTCGTCTGACCTCTCGGCGTCGCCCAGCCTTCCGTTGGCAGACGCGCGTGCGCTCGCTCCGTTCTACAACGACCTCTTGCCTCCAGAGGCTTCATCGTGATCCGATTGGGAGTTCCTGCATGACCAAGCCCTCCGTCATCAGCCTGTTCTCAGGTGCGGGCGGCCTCGACTATGGCTTCGAGGCCGCCGGCTTCGAGACCGCCGTCGCAGTTGAGATGGACCACGCATGTTGCGAGACGCTGCGCGCCAATCGGTCGTGGTCCGTCCTCGAGACCGACATTACCAAGGTAAGCGGGCGCGAGGTTCTGCGCGCTGCGGGGCTGCGCGTCGGTGAAGCCGATGTTCTGATCGGCGGTCCACCGTGCCAGCCGTTCTCCAAGTCGGGCTACTGGAAGCGTGGCGATGCCCGCCGGCTGGATGATCCCCGCGCCGAAACGCTAGGCGCCTACCTTCGCATGCTCGAGGAGACGCGGCCCAAGGCGTTCCTGCTGGAGAACGTCGAGGGACTCGCCTTCCGCAACAAGGACGAGGGCCTTCAGCTCATCCTCGATGAAGTTAAGGCGATCAACCGGCGCCGCGGCACCAAGTACGATCCGGTGTTCCAGGTCGTGAACGCCGCGAGCTACGGCGTCCCACAGCTCCGCAAGCGGCTCATCATGGTGGGCGCCCGTGACGGCACGCGATTCACTATCCCATCGCCAACGCATCGCCTAACGGCCGAGATCGTCGAGGAAGGCGACGCGAAGCTAGAACCACCGCGTACCGCATGGGATGCCCTCGCCGACGTTGTCCTCGACCCGAACGAGGACGTAGCTGCAAGTGGACGCTGGGCAGACCTTCTGCCTTCGATCCCAGAAGGGTCCAACTACCTGTGGCATACGGATCGTGGTGGTGGGCAAGCGTTGTTCGGTTGGCGCCGGCGCTACTGGTCGTTCCTGCTGAAGCTGGCGAAGAACAAGCCTTCATGGACTGTGCAGGCCCAGCCGGGGCCTGGCAGCGGTCCTTTTCATTGGGACAACCGCCGACTGTCGATGCGTGAGCTCTGCCGACTACAAACGTTCCCCAATGACGTCGCCGTGCGCGGTAGTCGTCACGTCGTTCACCGGCAGATCGGGAATGCGGTTCCTTCGCTGCTCGCCGAGGTGTTTGCTAGAGCGATTCGCTCCCAACTGCTCGGCCTTCGTACGCTTCGCCGTCCTGCGCTGCTCCAGGCGCGTGGAGGCGTCGCCCCCTCCACCCCCGAAGCAACGGACATTCCCGAAAAGTACGAGCCGATGATCGGCGTCCACTCGCCGCATCCAGGTCCTGGGTATGGGAACGGGGCGATCCAGCGAGCTGCCGAGTGATGGGTTCGCCGAGCCCGCCAACCTATAGTTGCGCGTGGTGCAGACGGTGTTCAACGAGACGTTGAATTTGGTCCGCGATGCCGTCAGCATCGACCTTGATATCGGTTTCCCAGAAGCGCATCACGGTCCAGCCATCCGCGGCGAGGGCAGCGTCCGTTCGCCGATCGCGGGCAACGTTCCCTGAGATCTTGGCTACCCAGTACGGCGCGTTGTGACCGCGTTCCAGCTTAGCGACCCGAGCCGCGAGATCGCGACCGTGCCAGAAGTCTCCGTCGCAGAAGACAACCACGCGAGCGCCTCCAAAGACGATGTCCGGCCTTCCCGGCAGCCCGACTCGTGCAACGCGATAGCGCAACCCACGCGCGAATAGCACCCGACGCAGCATGATCTCTGGGCGCGTGTCACGTTTTCGACTCGCGCCACGCGCAGCCGATGTTGCACGTGGCGAGCTTGGGCGAAGGCCGGCGAAGCGAGCGGCCTCCGTACTCGCCCTGGCATCAGAGGATGTGCGCTTCATGCCGACCGAAGAACTCGAAGCCTGTCATCGGTGAGGTAAACTTACCGTACCAGGACGACTCCGCGACTCCAGGTCGGACGGCGCTGATAGTTGCCACCGCGCCTGCAAACACGACGAGTCGCCAGGACGCCACCGTGCGAGAAGCAAGTCGGCCGGGCCCCGAACCTTAAGCAGTATGACTGGGTAGAGGAGGGGCTGGGTCGCTGAGCCAGGCGAGTAGTAGGTCTTGGCGCATGTCTCGGATCGCCGTTAGTTGCTCTAGGAGCGCCGTGCGATCAAAGTCTCGAACTGCGCTGACCAGTCGTTCGGGGTTCACTGCGGGCCCCTGGTTGAAGCGTGCGAGCGCGCCGGCCAACGAGACAACGACCTCCGTGGCCGGTTGTGGCGTCGTGACGATCTTGTCGCCGCGCGCATCGAGCGCCCCGTTCATGGGTACCGCCTCAACGACAAGACGCTCGCTCAGCAACGCTTCTAGGTCGCGCAGTGTACGGATCGTTTTGCTGCGCACGACCTGTAGACACCAAGCAAGGTACCGTCGAAGCCTGCGCTCGTAGAGGCGCTGAATGCGCCCACCTTGCTCGAGATGATCGAACGTCTCGACTCCTACGTGAGCGTACGGTGGACCGCAGCGGGATCACCGTCTTGATGACCGCCGCGTAGTCGTGGCAGGCAACGAAGCTCAGGTCGCCGCGGTTTGATTCGCGGCGGGCGCTGCGGCCCATCGCGACGGTAG
>JAEYYV010000189.1 GCA_023428295.1 Pseudomonadota bacterium | reverse complement strand
CTTCAGTCGTCGCTTCAGCCGTCGCTTCAGTCGACGCTTCAGCCGTCGCTTCAGCCGTCGCTTCGAACGGCTCAAAGAGCCTTCGTCAGGAGCACGAACCGGCGATCAAACGCGACGCCCGCGACCTTGTCGTAGAACGGGCGCGGCCCGATCCACGCGACCTCGCAGTACTCGTGGGCGACGGCCACATCGACGAGACACGCGACCAACAGCGCTTCGCCCAGCCCGTTGCCGCGATGAGCGGGCCACGTGCCCGTCGGTCCGAACCAGCCGAGTCCGGCGTTATTGCCATCGTGCGCCGCGAACGCGCAGTACGCGCCATCGCGCAACGCGACATGCACTCCCGGTTGTTGCGATGCGCTCGGCGATCCGCCCGTCGATGCGCTCGGCGATCCGCCCGTCGATCCGCTCGGCGATCCGCCCGTCGAGCCGCCTCGCGATCCGCCCGTCGATGCGCCCGTCGATCCGCTCGGCGATCCGCCCGTCGATCCGCCTCGCGATGCGCCCGTCGATGCGCCTGGCAATGCGCCCGGCGATGCGCCCGGCGATCCACCCGTCGATCCGCTCGGCGATCCGCCCCGCGATGCGCCCGGCGATGCGCCTGGCAATGCGTCCGGCGATGCGCCCGGTGATGCGCCCGTCGATCCGCCTGACAACGCGCCCGACGATGCGCCTGGCAACGCACCCGACGATGCGCTCGGCGATGCGCCGGGTGATGCGCCCGTCGATCCGCCCGGCGATGCGCCTGTAACGTCGAGCGCACGTGCGAGCTCGAAGGGCCATGCGCCGCCAAACTCCGACGACACCGCGTCGAGCAGCGCGTACTCGTCGGAGCGAGCGCGCCGCACTTCGTACCCGCGTGCCGCGCACGAGGCGACGAGCTCGTCGGCGCGCGCTCGTGAGACTCGCGGGTTGTCGCGCACGTGGATCAGCACGTTCTCGCGAAGCTCGCCCGAGCGCTGCCAACCGCGCCGCTCGAGCCACGCGATCGTCTCGACGTTGCGATCGTCGATGCCCGGCGCGAGATAGTTGCCCGGCTCGTCGAGCGTGCGCAGCGTCGTCACCCCTGCAGCGCGCGCCGTGTCCTCGCATGCAGCGAGCAACGCGCTCCCGACGCCACGGCCGCGGGCATCGGGCGCGACGGCGAGCACGCGGATGCGGTTCGTGCACAGCGCGGCGACGCCGACCAGCACTTCGCCTCCGTAGTCACCGCCCGATGCACTCGCACTACCCGACGCACTCGATGCACTCGCACTACCCGACGCACTCGATGCACTCGATGCACTCGCACTGCCCGACGCGCTCGATGCACGCGCACTACCCGACCCACTCGACGCACTCGCACTCGATGCACTCACACTGCCCGACGCGCTCGATGCACGCGATGCACGCGAGTCGCCCGACCTACCCGACGTCGAGCCGCCGGATGTGCTCGATGCTCCGGCTGCGAGCTCGCTGCTCGACATCCACGCACCGATCGCGATCGGCGCGCCTTCGAGCCCGAGCCCGAATAGCTTCTCGTTCGCGACGACGTCGGCGCGATCGTACGCGCACGATGCGGCGAGCACGCTTCGCGCGGACGCGAGCTGCGAGACGTCGAGCGACGCGATCCGCACGACCTCACACTACCAGACGCTCGTGCGAGAGACGCGAACGCGAAGCGCAGTCCCCGACCGCATCGCGAAACGCGATCGCGTCTACGCGCATCGAACGCCCGCGTGACGCGAGAGCGAAGCGCGCTGAACACCGTGGTAAGAAGGAGCTGCGTGGCGCTGGTCGAGATCGAAAACGTCCGCAAGAAGTACTACGCGCAGACCGTCCTCGACGGAGTCTCGTTCGACATCCGCGAAGGCGAGGTGTTCGGCTATATCGGACCGAACGGCGCCGGCAAGACCACCACGCTGAAGATCCTCGCCGGGCTCGTCGCGAAGTACGAGGGCACGATTCGCGTCGGCGGCACGGACATCAAGCAGACGCCCGCGCACCGGCTCATCGGCTTCATGCCGCAGTCCTGCGGCTTCCAGAACTGGCGCACCGTGGACAGCGCGCTCGACTCGCTCGGTGAGTTGTCCGGCGTCCCCGCCGAGGATCGTCGCACGCGCATCCCCCGACTCCTCGAGCGCTTCGGCCTCCTCGACTCGCGGTTCAAGAAGGTCAAAGAGCTATCGGGCGGCATGACGCAGAAGCTCGGCCTCATCCAGGCGCTCCTTCACGAGCCGCGTCTCTTGGTCCTCGACGAGCCGCTCGAAGGACTCGATCCACCGAGCCGCAATCTGCTCAAGGAAGTGATTCGCGAGCGTCGCCGCGCGGGCACTACCGTGTTGTTCTCGTCGCACATCTTGTCGGACGTCGAGGATGTCGCCGATCGGATCGGCATCCTTCATCGCGGAAAGCTGGCGACCTCGGGGTCGATTCGCGATCTCGTGAACGACTTCGGGTTGCCGACGGATATCGAGGTCGCCTTCGCCAAGCGCCCCTCGTCCACCGACTTCATCGCCAACCTCGGCAAGGCCACCGAGCGCAAGCCCGACGACTGGCGCATTCGCCTCCCCGACGGCACGGACTCCGACGCCGTCGTTCACACGATCATCGAGCGCACGCTCGCCGGTGACGGACGGATCCGCAAGGTCGGCGTCGCCGTGCCCAACCTCGACGATGTCTTCGCCGAGTACATCAAGCGCGCCGACGAGGCTGCGCTCGCCGCACTCCCCGCACTCCACGCGCCGGCGCCCACGAAGCCTGTCGAGCCACCCACGAAGTCCGACGCCGCCACCGCGGTCGATCCATCCGAAACCGAGGGAGCCAACTGATGCCTCGCTCCCCCACTCGCCTGCTCTTGCGCGACGAGCTCGTCGGCTTCGCGAAGTCGAAGGTGATGATCGTCATGTGGGTCGTGCTTCCGCTCCTCGCGATGGGCGCGTACTTGCTGTTGCCCGACGAGATGTTCGAGTCGCAGGGACTCTCGCGCCAGCACTTCACGGCGACATCGTTCGTGGCGTTCCTCATGTCGAGCCTCGCCGGCACGGTGGCAGCGCTGATGGTCGCGGTGGATCTCGTGAGCGAGCGCAATCGCAAGGTCTACGAGCTGTTCGTGATCCGCCCGATCCCGCGCGCCGCGATCGTGTGGGCCAAGTTCATCGCGGTCTTCACGTGCGTGGCGATCGCGTGCGTGGCGTCCATCGTCGCGGGCCTGCTCGTCGATTGGCTGCGCGGAGCTCCCGTCACTGCCACCGACTTCGCCGATCTGGTGAAGCCGCTCGTGTCGCTCGTCGGTGTCATCGCGATCTCCACGGGCGTTGGCGTCGTGTTCGGCACGCTGTCGAAGTCGATCCTCGCGGCGGTGATCCTGATCCTCTATCTCGGTCAGAACCTGGCATTCGTCCCGATGCTGCCGATCTATCTCGGCATCCTGCCCAACCAGTTCTGGCTGATCATGCTCGTGTCGTTCGGCATCGCCATCGCACTCGGGTTTGTCGCGGCGCGCATCTTCAAGAACACCGAGTTCTGATCCCATCATGAAGAAGAAGTCCAAGAAGCTCGAAGCCCCGCGGCACGTCTTGATCACCGGCGCGGCAGGCGCGATCGGCAGCGCCGTTGCGCGTCGCATGCGAGCGATGTGGCCATCGACGCGACTCGCGCTGCTCGATCGCGATGCCTCCACGACGAGCGCGCTCGCAACCGAGCTCGGCAACGCGAGCACGCACGCGGCGGATCTGCGAGACGTCGCATCGCTGCCGAACGTGGTCGCGCAGATCGAAGCCCACGAGCCTCTCGACGGACTCGTCAACTGCGCCGGCGTCATGTGGGTCCGTCACGTCGCCACGTGGGACTGGAACGACGCCGAGGCGCTCCTCGCGATCGATGTTCTCGCGCCCCTGCGGCTGCAGGATCTCGTCGTGAACGCGATGGTCCAGCGCGGTGCGCGTGGTGTCATCGTCAACATCTCGAGCATGGCCGGCAAGGTGCCGCTCATGGGCTGCGCGTACTACGGCGCGGCCAAGGCCGGGCTCGCGATGGCCAGCGAGATCGCACGCGCGGATCTCGCGCCGCATGGGATTCGCGTCATCACCGTCTATCCCGGCCCCGTGAAGTCGCCGCTCGAGCAAGGCGCGCGTGATGCGTACGGCGGCGGCGGCATGTTCGGTCGCTTTGCACCCGTCGGCGATCCCGACGAGCTCGCGACGCTCATCGCGCGCGCGATCGACAACAACGAAGCGCGCGTCATCTATCCGAAGGCGTATCGCGTTGGATGGTCCGCGACGAATGCAGCGAGTTGGTTCGCGCTCGCGTACGGCCCACCGCCCGTCACGTGAACTACTGCTTCGCGGCGGTGAACGCCGGGAGACCTCGACCGTCTTCGAGAAAGTGCGTGATACAACCGGCCGCATGAGACTCCGTACGTCGCTATTCGCAATCGTCATCGCGTTGTCGGTGCCCGCGTGCGTTCGCTCCAGCACGCACGAGAAGACCCTCGCCGAGCTGAAGCAAGAGAAGGAGCACTCCGCGGATCTCGACAAACAGATCGCGGATCTCACCAAGAAGCTCGACGACACGACGAAGAATCTCGACGAGACCACGGCCATGAACGGCACGATGGAGCGGCGCCTGAAGGAGCTCGGAGAGAACGTCGACTCGCTCGCAAAGGACAACGCCGACGCGCAGCAGCGCCTCGAGGAGCTCCGCAAAGCAAAGGCCGCCGCCGACGCGCGCCTCGCGACGTTCAAGAACCTGCTCACCAAGCTCCGCTCCATGATCGACAGCGGCAAGCTCAAGGTGGTGATCCGCGACGGCCGCATGATCATCGCGCTGCCGAACGACATCCTCTTCGATTCGGGCAAGACCTCGGTCAAGGCCGACGGCAAGGCCGCGCTCCAGGAGGTCGCGCAGGTGCTCGCCACGGTTCCGGATCGCGACTTCCTCGTGGCCGGCCACACCGACGATCTGCCGATCAAGACGCGCGAGTTTCCGTCGAACTGGGAGCTGTCCACCGCGCGCGCCGTCGAGGTCGTGCGCTTCCTCATCTCCAAGGGCATGAGCGGCAAGGTGCTCGCAGCCGCGGGCTTCGCCGAGTTCGATCCCGTCGTCGCAAACGACTCCGCCGAGCATCGCGCGCAGAACCGCCGCATCGAGATCGTGCTGCAGCCCAACATCAGCGACCTCCCGTCGCTCGACGATCTCACCAAGTAGCCTAGTCGGCGGGCTCGTCAGATGTAGCGGGCTCGTCAGATGTAGCGGGCTCGTCGGATGCCGGCTGCGCCGGAGATTCGACGAGCCCCAGCGCCGCCGTTCGGAGCAGCAGAAGATACTCGATGTTTCCCGCCGGTCCCGTGATCGGCGACTCCACGTGCTCGTGCGTGGTGAAGCCGTTCGCTGCGGCCCACGTGCGTACCTTCTCGATCGCACCGCGACGCGCGGCTTCGTCGCGCACGACGCCGCCTTTGCCGACCTGATCGCGACCGACCTCGAACTGCGGCTTCACGAGCGCGACGATCGGCTTGCCGTACGGCTCGCGCATCAGCTCGCGAATGCGCGGCAACACGAGCGTGAGCGAGATGAACGACACGTCGATCACCGCGATGTCCGCGGGCTCGGGAACGAGCGCGAGATCGAGGTTCCGAACGTTCGCGCGCTCGAGCACCACGACGCGCGAGTCTTGTCGCAGCGACCACGCGAGCTGGCCATAGCCGACATCGATCGCGTACACACGCGCAGCACCGCGACGCAGAAGCACGTCGGTGAAGCCGCCCGTCGACGCGCCGATATCGAGCGCGGTCATGCTCGTCGGATCGATCGCGAACGCGTCGAGCCCCTTCACGAGCTTGAGCCCCCCGCGCGAGACGTACGGGTGATCCTCCTCGAGCAGCGTGACCTCGGCCTCCGCGGCGACGAGCGTGCCCGGCTTGCTCTCCGCCATCCCGTTCACGCGGACCTTGCCCGCCATGATCAGCGCGCGCGCACGTTCGCGGCTCGTGACGAGCCCGCGATCCAGCATGACTTTGTCGAGTCGCTCGCGCGCCATCACTGCACATCGAACCTTAACCGGCTGCGACAGGCCAGTGCGTTCAACGGGTTAGGAGACCAACGAAGGACTCGGGAACAGTCCATGCCGGCCGAGATACTACGAGCAGGTTGACAAATAGCACGACCGTTCTATCCTGCGTCATGGCCAAAGGTGAAGAGACCCGACAAGCGATCCTGGCGAGAGCGTTCGAGCTCGCCAACGTGATCGGCGTGTCTGGCCTCTCCATCGGCCGCCTCGCCGAAGCCACCGGCCTGTCCAAGAGCGGCCTGTTCGCGCACTTCGGATCCAAGGAGGCGCTCGAGGTCGCCGTCATCGAGGAAGCCTCGCGCCAGTTCGTGCAAGCCGTGATGGTCCCCGCACTCCGTCAGCCTCGCGGCGAGACGCGTGTCCGTGCGCTGTTCGAGAACTGGCTCGCGTGGGGCACCGCCGCCGGCGGTTGTTTCTTCGTCGGTGCAACGGCCGAGCTCGACGATCGTCCTGGCGCTCCCCGCGATGCGCTCATGCAGTCGTGCAAGGACTGGATCGACGAGCTACACAAAGCCGCGCGCATCGCCGTCAGCGAAGGCCACTTCCGCGCGGACCTCGATACCGAGCAGTTCGCCTTCGAGGAGTACAGCATCATGCTCGGACTCCACACGTACTTCCGCTTCCTCCACGCTCCCCGCGCGCTCGAGCGCGGCCGCCAGGCGTTCGAGCGCTTGGTGGACGCCGCCCGTCCCACGCCGTCGGCCGACCGACGTTCCAGATAACGCCGCCATCCCCGAGGAGACTTCCGTGCTTCATCCTTCACCCACGCCCAGAAATAGCACGACCGTTCGTTCGCCTACAGCGGTCCGACTCGTGCGAGCCGCGCTCCAAACCGCGTTCGCCCTCTCCGACAATGTCGGTGCGAGCCTTGCCGAACGACTGTTCACTTCCCCGCGTCGCTCACGCGCCCCTCCCGCGAGAACCGGATTCTCGCCACGGCTCGCCGATTCACGATCGACGTCAACCTCCGCTCCCCTCGGTGGAACGGCCAACGCACGCAGGTCGTCGCGTGGCGCTGGGGCATCGGCCCGACGGTCCTCCTCGTCCACGGCTGGGAAGGTCGCGGCGCTCAGCTCGGCGCGTTCGTCGAGCCGCTCGTCCGCGCCGGCCTCTCCGTCGTCACCTTCGACGCACCCGCGCACGGCGACTCGCCCGGCTCCCGCCTCTATCTGACCGACCACGCCGACACCGTCGTCGACGTGGCCAAGGCCGTCGGCCCGCTCCACGCGATCATCGCGCACTCCTTCGGCGCGCCCGCCGTCATGCTCGCCCACGCTCGCGGCGGCATCGACGCGCCTCGCAACGTCTTCCTCTCACCGAACGCGCTCGTACCGGACTCCGTCGAGCGCTTCTGCAAGAGCGTCGGTCTCGACGACGTCGAGCGCGCACTCTTCGAGCAGCAGCTCTGCGCATCCGCCGGCATCGGCGTCGAGGACCTGCGCCTCCAGCACCTGCTCGGCGAGCGCGACTCCTCGCTGCTCGTGTTCCACGATCGCGATGATCGCGAGGTCCCCTTCGCCCATGGCGAACGCCTCGCGCAGCTCTGGCCGCACGCCCGCCTCGAAGCCACGGAGGGCCTCGGCCACCGGCGCATCCTTCGCGATCCCTCGGTCATCGAGCGCACGGTGGCCGCCGTCCGCGAGGGCGTCCCGCTCCCGGCCTCGGATCTCGTGCGCGAAGTCGATCGCCAACTAGCAGCGATCGACGTGTAATCAGCGACGATTTCCGCACGACCTGTACCTCGGATGAGGTGATCGGCTTGACAGGTCACCAGGTGGCTGATACCTAACCGCCTCCAGTCCTGGGGTCTTAGCTCAGCTGGGAGAGCGCTAGAATCGCACTCTAGAGGTCAGGGGTTCGATCCCCCTAGGCTCCACCAGGAAACGAAGTCGCCGCGTAGAGATACGCGGCGGTTTTGTTTTCGGCGACTCACGCGACCGGCGTTGCGGAACGGTTGCGGAACGGTCGGTCCATGCGAGTTAGCCCACTTGGCTCGTAGCTGAACATCGCTGTTCAGTGGCAGGTCCGCCCTGATGCGTGACGGTGAAACTCCATTGGCGTTACGTCGAGGACGATGACGATCGGACTGCGTTACCGTGGGGGTGGTGAGGGCTCCGGGACTCCAGGCCGCAATCGTGGCCGTGCAACGTCAAACCACCGCCTACGCTCCCTGCGAAGCATGTGGATTCTGGTTGAGTCGCGATGATTCCAACTGCCCCGATTGTGGTGCGCGGGTCAGAAGCAGTCGCCGAAAGGCATTTCGCGAGTGGGTCGCGGTCGTATCGCCGGGCGTCGGAGCTGGCGTCGGTGCCGTGTTCACCGCAACCGCAGCGCCCGGTGTTGTTGCTTCAGCGTTGGTCTTCGGGGGATCGGCGGACTCGTTCTGGGTTTGCTCGCGCGCGTCTTCGTCGACGCAGCAGACGGACGCGCACGCACTAAGGGCTTGGCCGAGTTGCAACGGCAGCATGAGGTCGAGAACCGAAGGCTTTCGAGGCAGGAGTCGAGGCTCTTGAGCGCGCGTTCGACGGTGGAAGAGGATGCGCTAGCAGACGCGAAACCGACGGCGCTCACGCTGTTGGACGACAAGCTGGCGATTCGAAGGCGTGAGCGAGTACTGTTGACGGTCCGTCTTTGGCACGTGTCGTTCGAACGCTGGACCAACTGTCTCGGTCCGATACTCGAAAACCTCGAATCGCTGCGGTGGGAAGAGATAGACCGGCGAAGGGCGCTGCTCGAACACTTTCTCGACGTAGGACAGAGAGAGATAGGGACCTGGCGGACGCACGAAGCGGCGAAGTCCGAAGTCGCGGCGGCATTCTTCGAACGGGTCGACAGTCTCGCGAGCGAGATCGCAGAGGTTCGCAGCAACCTTGCACTCCTGAAGGGGACCTTAGCCGACAAGACGGCGAGTGAGATCTCGCGAGGCGAACACCTCGACAATCCGTTGTTCAGCGGGCTGAGGGAGCGCATCACGGCTGGGAAACGTCTGCTGCTTGAAGAGATCAACGATCAGATGACGCAGCTTGAAGCCGAACGCGAGGTCGAGGACCATCTTCGGTTGCCCAGCGCGTGACACTGCTAAGGGTTTTCAGCCGTTGTCGGCCACTTTCACTTGGTCGCTCGCTTCCTCGCCCTTCTCGTCTTTCTTGAGGCCGCCCTCGAGAACCTGCAGACCACGGCGATTCACTCCAGCTGCAGCCGAGCCGGGTGCAGCGTAGGCCGCCATCGTCGTGCGCTCGTCTTCGTGACCTAAAGTCGCTGCGATCAAGTGACCCGCAAGTCCGCGCTCGGCCGTCAGCGTCGCGAGGAGGCCGCGCATCGCGTGAGCAGTCACCTTCGGCACCTTCACGATCCCGCAAATGCGACGAACGTTGTTGATGATCCAATCGCGCCAATGCGGCTTGCCGTCGTCGGTAGCGAACAGGAACTCGTCCGCCTTCTTGTCCGCGGCCGCGCGAACCAGGAGTGGACGAAGCACCTCGGGAACTTCGAGCGTGCGGCGACCGGCAGGTGTCTTCGCGCACGGAATCCACAAGAGATCTCCCGCTGCATCCTCTTCGTCGAGATCAGAGACTCGTCGGGAAACGATCTCGCTTGCGCGCATGCCGAGCAACAGCGCGACGAGAGCTGCGGTAGCGCCTTCGTCTCCAGCCTCGGCGAGAGCACGCGCCTTGTTGAACCAAGCGCGTGCTTCCTTTACTCGTAGCGTCTTGCCATCCTTGCCGAGAGACTTTCCACGAGGCCGGCGCTTGCCGATTCCTTTCACGCCGGCGCAAGGATTCGCGCGAAGCCACCCGCGCTCGACGCACCATCCGAGAAAGCTCTTCGTCTGGGACAGGATGTTGCGGTGCGTGTCCGCCGACGGTGGCTTCTTCGTTCGCTTCGTAGGACGCGTACGAAGCTCCGAGTACAACGTCTCGCATCGCTTCGCGGACAAGAGTTGCAATGGGATCGACGACGGAAAGAACAGCTCGATCGCCCACGCGGTCACGTCGACCGATTCCTCCTTGTTCCCCTTCTCGCGAAGGAAGGACTTGTAGGCGTCGAGCGCCGTCGTTGTCGTGTGCTCTTCGCGGTTCAGGTTCGTGCGCAGCAGCTCGATGTAGCGCTCTGCCTTCGCCTCCGTCTCGAACACGACGGAGTCGCGTTTGCCGGCGACATCCACGTGGATCACTCGAAACCCGTCGCGATCTGGATAAGGCCCCAGGATTCGCTCCCCACGTTTCGCGCTCATTGATCTTCTCCCTCAACAGCATCGAGCGCACGCGTCAACAGATCCCGGATGGCATCCGTGCGCGTGAACGTCACGCCCCGTTGGTCTTTCGCGAGACGCTTAACATGACGGTCGATGCGCGCGACCAGGCGGTCTGGCAATCGAAATGCGACTTGCGTTGTTGGCTCTACCGGCACGCGCGCATCGTTATTCATCTGTCAAACAGATGTCAAGCGCGTCGTGCACGCCGCAATCGACTCGCCGCCTCCAGCGCCTGACGTTGAAGCTCTTGATCCTCCGGCGTGAGCATCTCGTCGTTCGCGGCAAATGCATCGGGTCTAATCAGACGCCGAATCTCGTCGCGGATCAGTTCGCGCAGCATGGTGTCGAGCCCGGTCACGATGCGAGCCCCTTCCCGGCGGAGATGACATTTGTGCGAATCCACCTCGCCGCGTCGTCCGGATGCATCGCGAGAAGCATCCATACGACCTCGATGGAAAGCAGCTCGCCACTGAGCATTCTTGGTTCTTGAGACTCGAGGCTGGCAAGAAGCGTCGCCATCTGTGCGATCTCGTTCTCAGTCGTCGTCTCTGCAAGCGACACGAGAATCATTCGAAATCGTCGAGTTACTCCTTGTGCGAAATCGGAGGAGAACTGCGGCAGTTTGGGCGGCGGTTTCCCCGACTGGACGGCGAGCCGGCTCCGCGCGACGAACGCCTGGAGCGCGAAAAGATCCGCGGCCAGGTTCGCCGCGTCGATCTCGTCTGTGGCTATCGGACGCAGGCGCGCGACTAGCTCGTCCACGAGCGTCATCGCTCCCTGCTTGGATCGCTCGAGGTCGTTGTTTACTTCTCGAGCCGCCTTGGCGAAGGCTGCCCATCCATCGGTGAGTATCGTGCTTGTGGTCATGAAATTTTCCTCGTGGGATCGGTAAGTGCTGCCTACGATTCGGCGGCGGTTTGGCGTGCGCGGATGGACTCGATGACCTCGCGACAGTACGCAACTGCTAGCTCCGTCGAGACGGGCTTGATGTCGTCGAGGAACTTCGTCTGAGCGGCTTCTGGCCATGTCCCCACAGCGGACATCAGCGTCTCGATCTCGTCGGGTGCCAGTTCCTTCTTGATGGCCATGATCTGCTGCATGAGCTTCGGATCGGCCATCACGCGCGTCTTCAGCGGCGCCGGCTGCCGAGACGCTGCGCGCTTTGCTTGTCCCTTCTTGCGGGCGTACTCGAGGTCGACGAGCTCGCGCGCCTCGAACGGGCGACTCGCGAGATCGCTCGATTCGGCGCTGACCTCCACGGCCTCGGCGTTCACCGGCGAAGGTGCGCTCATTCCAACGACCAATCCGGGAAACATCTCGGCGACCTTCGGGGCCAGCGCTTGCGAGAACGGCAGAAGGAGATCGAGGTAGCTCGACGGGCGCGCCTCCTGGACCTCGTCCTCGTCCTCCTCCTCTTCGTACTCGTCGCTGTCATCGTTCGCGGGCGCCGGCGGCAGATACATCGCTGCATTGCGCGGCAACCCCTTCACTGTGGCGATTGCCTTCGCGAGGTCGACTTGTGATTCGGCGACCAGGCGCAGCGCGTCTGTATTCGTGCGCATCATCTGCGCCATCGCTTCGAGGGCGTATCGCAGATCCGTGGCGGGTGTCGCCGGCATTGCGTGGCGGTCGGCACGAAGCGCGACCATCGGATCCATCGAGGCGTTGCGTTGTTCGCGCGATGACGACGTGAGGTCCCACCGCGCGATGTGTTCGTCACCAAGCTGCTCGCCGACGGCATCGAGCGCGTACACGCGATAGATGCCGGCCCCGCACAGCTCGACAACATCCTCGGGCGAGGTGTGTAGCGGAAATCGCATGAGGTGTTTGTCGGGGCCGCGGAGTTTGCGAGGCCGGCCGAAGGTCTCGCGGGACAGGGCCAGCGAGTCCATCCCGTCAGGAACGGCGATTAGGTTGCCCGCGGTATCTCGCGCGAGCGGAGGGTGTTGAAGTTCGAGCTTTGCCCCAGATGCGATCGTCATGGCCGCAAGCGTAAGAGAGCAGCTCGGCAACCCTTGCCGGAGGAGAGATCCCGGGCAGGATAAGCCCGTGGGAAGCGTAGTCAGAACCTTCGCGGAAGCCACTGCCGAAGTCCGAGCGAACCCCTTTCGAAAGGGTTCAGGCCCGGCTTTCGGCGCCCGTTCCTCCGAGGTTCGGTGTGTATCGCAAGGGTGATTTCGGTCAGGTCGCACGCGCGTTCCGCGTGCTGGACGCGTTACGCGGCTACAAACGCGGTCGGTGGGTGAACGAGATCGCTGCCGCGATAGGTGCGAGCGAGCGAACCGTACACCGCGACCTCGACGAGCTCGCTGATGCGGGCATCGACATCGAGATCACGAAGAAGGCGAACCGCGTGTACGCGCTTCTCGCGGAGGAGCGGAGCTACTCGCCTGTCTCGATCACCAAGCGCGAGCGATTTACGCTACTGGCCGTGCGTCGCGTCTTCGATGCGTTTCGCAAGACGCCGCTCCTCGAGGATGTCGTCAGCGTGCTGACCAAGCTCGAACAACGGATGAGCACGAAGGAACGCGCCGAGCTAGCGGCGTACGGCGAGCAGTTCGTCTACATGCCCGATCATGGGACGAAGTCGTACGACGGCAAGGACGACATCATCGATGCGATCCAGAGCGGCATCATCAACGGACGACTGGTTCGATATCGCTACTCGGACGGTCGTGGCGGGTCGCGCGCGGGCTACCTCGCACCGTATCGGATGGCGATGTATCGACACGGCCTCTATGCATTGGGCGCACGACTCAAGGCCGCCGATGACGACGTGGCGAGCGCTCCGCTCGGCGTGTTCGCGATCGAGCGATTCACCAGCGCGGAGTACGACAGGGCGCACGCGTTCCAGATTCCAGCCGACGCTGGGATCCTCGATGTGCTTGCCGGCGCGTTCGGTCCTCATCTTCCCGACGGGCCCGAGCCGCACACGGTGATCGTCGAGTTCACTGCCGAGAAAGCGCACCTGGTGTCGTCTCGTGAATGGCATCCGACGCAACGGGTGACCGAATTGCCTCGCGGCCGGGTCCGTTTAACATTTCATGCAACGAGTCTGGCGCCGATCGTGTCCTGGGTCCTGGAGTGGGGACCTCACGCGCGCGCGATCGCACCCGCTTCGCTCGTCGAGCAGGTCGTTCGCGAGTTGGATGCTGCGCGGTCGCAGTACACATCGTGATCTCCGGCGCCGCGATCACACCGACCACGTCTTGGCAGGAGCTACGATTCGAGGATCATGCCGATGCCGATTGTCGCGCACGATCCTGTCTGCGGCGGCAGTTGAGGGGTGGACGTAGCGATGGACGCGCGAATCCCGACCAACGAGCAGCTGATGGCCGAGATGGCCTGGGTCCGCCAGCTCGCGCGCGCGTTGGTCAAGGACGACGCACTCGCAGATGACGTCGTGCAGGACACCTGGATTGTCGCCGCCGAACAACAGCCAGACACCAATCGACCGCTGAGGCCCTGGCTTGCGCGCGTCGTGAGGAATCTGATCATCACGCGCCGTCGCAGCGAAGCGCGGCGCGAGGAGCGAGCGAGCGCGTACGACAGCGAGCGATCCACTCCCACGCCGGCCGAGCTGATCGAACGCGTCGAGCTGCAGCGCGCACTCGCCGACGAGTTGCTCGCGCTCGGCGAGCCGTACCGATCCACCGTGCTCTTGCACTTTGTCGAGGGTCTCAGCAGTGCAGAGATCGCGCGCCGGCTCGGGATTCCAGACGCCACGGTGCGTCGCCGGCTCAAGACGGCACTCGATCAGCTACGCGAGGCATTGGGCAAGCGCACGGATCAGCCGAAGCACGGTTGGCTCGCTGCATTGGTTCCACTCTCCAAGTTGCCGTCCCCGGCGTCGACTGCAATAGGAGTGTTTGCGATGAAGAAGGTGATCGCGATGATCGTGGTGCTCGTTCTTCTCTTGCTGATCGGTGCGAGCGTCCTGTGGCGCTATCGCGGACGCAGCGACGAGGCAGCAAGTTCGAGCTCGAGAGCGAAGTCGACTGCACATACGTCGCGCGTCCCCGGTGATTCGGATCCTGCCGCCGCGGCGACCATCCCGGCGTGGCTCGTGAAGACCGGTGTATCCCCGCGGCGGATTGCCGGCCGCGTCGTGTTCCGCGGTGAGCCGGTCCCCGGGGCGACGGTCGTCCTCGGCTTCGAGATCGCTGGGGAGCCCGGTCCCGTGATCGATACGCCGGACCCGCTCCTCGCGACGGTGTTGCAGCCGATCGACGAGGTGACGACGGCGGCCGATGGCACGTTCGACTTCGGAGTCCAACCCCCGGGCGCCTTTGTGGTGAGCGCGGCGGCGACGAAATATGCGGCGGCGGCGACGCGAGTCGACAACGCGAGCCCTCTCTCGAAATCGGATCAGGTCGTCGTGACGCTTGGCGCCTGTCGGTCGCGCCTCTACGGCACGATCGCTGATGCGTCGGGCGGCGGGATCGCCAAGGCGGACATCTCCGTTGCTGGTCTGAGCAGGATCGAGTCGGACGCGACCGGGGCGTATAGCATGTGCCTGTCGGCCATCGACTCGATCGGCCAACCCAGTGCGCGCGTCCGCGTTGGGGCCGATGGCTACGGCACTCTCACGCAGTTCGTTCCAGTGGCCGGCGATCTCCAGCACGACTTCCAGCTCGTGCCGGAAGCCGTGCTCGTCGGTCGTGTCGTGACGACCGACGGGCAACCCGTCGGCGGTGCGCGCGTGGTCGCTCAGGTGGAGCCCTCCGAGATGCCGCGTCACATCGCGAGTGGTTGGACGTACTCCGATCGTGACGGACGGTTCCGGATCCAAGGCCTCGCTCCTGGAGCCTTTCAGCTGGTGGCCACAGCAGGAGACTTCGGCACCGTATCGGTCGCCGTGATCGCGCGGCCGACCACGACCTCGCGCGAGATCATGTTGGTGTTGGCGCGCGAGCAGTTCGCGCGTGTGAGCGGTCATGTCGTCAAGAATGGCGTGCCGGTCGGCGGCATCGAGATCACCGCGGTGCAGGCGATGCCTGCGGGTGGCACGTTCTCGCAAGCTGACGGAAGCTTCGTGTTCGAGCGGCTTCGCTACGGTGCGACGAGATTGTTTGCGTCGCCCAACATGGTCGATGCGGCCGAGCAGATCGAGATCGCGCGCTCGATCGTCGATAATGTTCGACTCGAGGTCCCCGCATCCGCCCGCGTGCGCGGGCACGTGACGCGAGACGGCAAGCCCGTCGCGGGTGCGGCCGTGATGTACACGCCCGCGCCGCAGGTCACGTTCGTTGGAAGGCCACCCGGAACCAGGACCGACGCGAGGGGAGCGTTCACGCTGCTGTTACCGGTGGGGCCGGGCCAGCTCCTCGCGTGGGACAGCTCCGGCGAGGCGTTCTCGGACGCGGTGCCGATCGTGATGGCAGCCGACGACGACAAGACCGTCGACTTCGAGCTCGATCATTCAGGCGAGGCTCGCGGCACGGTCGTCGACCAAGCGGGTGCCCCAGTCACCGGCGCATACGTGCAGTTCGCTCTCGCCGACGGTGGGCAAGACTTCTGCGAGTCGATCACCGATGCCACAGGCGCGTTCGCATGCACGAGGCTGTTCGGCGGCGACTATCGAGCGACGGTGACGCCGTCGCCCGGTGCGCGGCAAGCCTTCGCACCGGCGGTTGGCGATCAATTCGATCTGGTCAGCGTGCCACGCACCGGCGCGGCCACCGGAATCAAGCTCGCGATCAAGGATGAGCGTCTCGCGATCCGCGGCACCGTGGTTGACGACACGGGTGCCCCGATGCCCGACGTGCACATCACTGCGCTGGCGCCTGGATTTGCGTCGATGGATTCTCCGTCGACGCTCAGCAACGCCACGGGCCACTTCGAGATCGGAAATCTCGCGCGCGGAACGTACCTCCTACGCGCGCACGCCGCCGACGGCAGCGAGAGCGAGACGCCTGGCGTCGCCGCGGGCTCGTCCGCCTCCCTCAAGCTCGCGCGCGCCGGCGCCGTCGAGGGGACGCTCGGCGGATTCGCCGCGACACCGGACGTTCTCGTGATGCGCAGCGACGGTCCCGAAGGTGGAGGTCGCGCTGCGGTCGAAGGCACGCGGTTCTCGAGGATCGGGTTGCCACCGGGTCGCTACACGGTGGAGGCGATCGTTGGTCCTGATGCCGACGGAAAGTCCATCGAGATCAAGCCCGGCGAGACCACTCGTATCGAGTTGCGCAGCCGCGGCGTCGGCACCATCGAAGGCACCGTGTCCGACCTCGCGACGCGCAAGCCCCTCGCTGGGATGCGCTGCGATGCGAAGATCTCGATGGACGGTCAGGCGGGCCCCGGTCCCCCGGCGGTCACGCATCAAGCGTTCACTGACGCAGCAGGTCACTTCAAGGTGAGTGCACCACTCGGTCGCGTACGGCTGTTCTGCTTCTCGGTGACTCCCGCTCCACTGACTGCTGCCGGCACCGACGTCGAAGTGACGAGCACGTCTACGGCGAAGGCGAACGTTTTCAGCGTGCGTGCGACCTTCGGCAATTCGCCCGCGGACCCGGGCTTCATGCTCGCACCACTCGCATTGCCGTTGACGGTGAACCACGTCCTACCGTCAGGTCCGGCGGTCGCGGCCGGACTGCGCGTCGGTGATCGGCTGGAGACGATCGATGGAGAGTCGCTGCAGGGATTGCTTCCCGACGGTGCGATGGTCCTGCTCATGAATCACCGACGAGGAACCACGGTCACACTCGGCATCTCACGCGCCGGTGTCGCGCAGTCGATCAAAGTCGGGCTCTAACCGTCGTGGCGCGATCGTTTCTGTCGCGGCTTTCGCGTTCCGATGCGCGACCTAGTTGTCCACATCGATCTTCGTCAGCTGATACCTCTGATGTTCGTCGCGAGAACTGGCTGGCGCATCGCTCAGCACAAGGTTTCTCCAACTCGGTTCCCATCCGCTGAAGAATCCAATCCAAATCCGATACGCGCCACGGTCGAACGACGGATCCACTCGCAGCTCCGTTCGATCAACGATGACGTCGCCCGCCTTCCACGTCGACGTTGGACAGCGACCACCGAGTGGCTCGTGGTCTGCGTTCACTCGCACCTTCGGTCCTTCCGCGTGAACAAAGATCTTCCAGGATCGATCGAGAGGTTTGAGAACCTTCAAGATGAGGACTATCTGGAACGGCTCTCCAGCTCGTATCCGGCTCGGCGCTTCCCAGCCAAGAAGCTGAATGCTCTCTTCCCACGCGACGCGAGCGGTCGATCGGTTCGCGATCGATGGCGGTGTCTCTTGTAGCAAGCGCCCGGACTTGTCGCCCTGCGTGGAGTCGCAGGACGGCTCCTCGATCACCAAGCGCACGTTGGTGGTTCCTCCCGGGATCCCTTCAAGCCCCGCCTTGGCGCCGCTTACAGCCTGTGCCTGCAAGCCGTATGAGCCGGGTGGAAGATCACGAAGCTCGAACTCGCCGCGGAGATTGGTAACGCTGGTCGGAACCGATGCCCACGGGTTCAGGCCAGGGTTCGCGAAGACGCGCGCATCGACGATGGGCTGTCCTTTGGGATCGACGACGATTCCCTTGATGATGACGCTTCGAGCATCCACGACCAAGCGCAGGTCTTGTACGTGGTCGTTGCCATCACTCAGTCGTAGCTGGGTAGGAGCTGGCCCGACGAACGCGTACGGCGCTGGACTCGCCTCGCTACCAGCGACTTCTACCCGGTAAGAGCGTCCGCCCATCATGCTGGCACAGCTAAAGCGGCCGATTCGATCGCTGACGCATCGACTCCCATCGCCTCCAGGCGTACTGACGAACCTGACCACTGCGCCGGCTACAGGCGCTCCTTTCGCATCGACGATGATTCCCGAGATTCGCGCACCGAAACTCAGGTCGATGTCGGCTTCGGTTGTCCCGTCGATCGCGACACGCACCTTCTTGTCCGTGGTCGAAAAAGCACCGAGGGTCGCGTTGTACGCGTAGAGGAGGTAGTCGTCCGCTTCCAGTCCTGGGAGATCGTAGCGACCGTTCTCGTCGGTCTCGGTGGTGCGCTTGCTGACCCAGCTCGTTCCCGAGGCGCCGACCGACGTTTGGGGAACCGCTTTGCCGTTTCTGCGCACAGTGCCAACCAACGAGCCCAGGCGTTCAACCTCGATCTCGACCACCTGGTCTCCAGGGCGAACCTGAATAGTTGTCGGCGTACGCAGTCGGTGCGGCGATGTACCGAGCGACAAAGCACCGATCGGCAAGCCATCGAGGACGAATGTTCCATCTTCTTGGCTGACGGCTTCGTTGATGACCGAGACGACCTGTGATCTCGACTGATACGTGGGCAGTTCCGCGCGGTCGTAAACGAGAACTCCAGAGACGGGCTTTCCACCCTCGATGACGCGACCGCGAAGCACTCCGCGTTCTGCGACCACGAGCTCGATGTCCTTGACCTCGCCCGCCCCAAGCTCGACCGTGGTCGGCGGCACTACGCGGCCACGTGCGAATGCCTCTACGCGAAGCCTTCCGCCGGAAAGACTCGACAGCTCGAACCGCCCGTTGGAATCAGTGACGGCACGTGCCGCGGCCGGATGTTCACTGCCGGGCCGCGGCGCGGCTTCGTCCCACGCCACCCTCACGTTCGCCATTGGAACACCCTCGCCTCTGGCATCGACAACGCGGCCGGTGAGCGTTGCCTCGGGAGTCAGCATGATGTCGCGCTGCATCCTTCCCACCAGTGGGGCGATCAGTTCGACGCTGCCGTAGCCACTTGCTCGAATGACGATCCGACGGGTCTCGGGCGCCTCGCCTTGCGCGTTCACGCAGAGATCGAAGGCGCCGTTCGCGTCGCTCTCGTTTCCGATCACTCCCTGCGCGAGAAGCTCAGCGTGTGGGATCGATCCGCCCGACGGGTCCGCGATCCTTCCATACAGGCCGACCATGCACGGCTGGAGGACGACGACGACATGCTCCGAATCCACGCGTGGGTTTCGCAGATCTACATGCGCGACGGTCGCGACACGACCAGGTACGTAGGCACCAAGATCGAAGCGCGTCGCCGGTTGGACTCCGAAGTCAAAGTGCCCGCGTTCGTCAGTTCGAGTCACACGAGCAGCAACGAGCCCGACACGCGACGCTTCGTCTTCCAGTCGAACGAGAGCGTCGACTGCGGGCCCACCATCGAGAATTACATTTCCAGCGACTCGTCGCGGCTTCACACCCTCCTGCGCAAACCATCCCGGTGGGTATGGGTCGACATGCAATTGCGCTATCACGTCGGACTTCCAGGCAGGCACGCCCGACCTCTCAGGCGCCGAACGTCCACCGACGACGGATTCTCGCTGATCTCGATGCGGTCCCCACCACCAGAACGCAACACCAGCAAGCAGCAGAACGAGAAGAGCGAGCACGACAAGTGCCGCCTTCGCTGATTTCGCCACGACAGCTCCTTTCTGTGCGAATGCGAGAACGGCTGGAGCCCATGCTTTTCGCTCGCCATTGAGTTCGTCGAGACGAGCACGCAACCTCGTGAGCGCTTCGCGAAGGCGCCATCGCACGGTGCTCTCCGGAATCTTCAACCGCTCTGCGATAGCCGCCGAAGTGAGGCCCTCGACAAAACGCGCGACTACCGTGGAGCGATACGGCTCCTCGAGCTCCAGGACGAGATCCGCGAGCAACCGATGAAGTCGCACCTGATCTAGCAAGTCGTCAGGGGTCTGTCCCTCAGGCGGCTGAGTCTCACTTGCGGCCTCTCGTTGCAAACGACGCGACTCAGCGCGCCTATGCATTCGCGAACGATCGCGTAGGACTTTGCCGAGCCACGGACGTAACGGTCGCGAGGTGTCTGGGTTGCTACGCCACGCAGCGATCCAGGACTCCTGAACGAGGTCGTCGGCATCGTCCTGATCCTTGGCCAGCGATACGGCAAGACGCTTCAGCCATGTTGCATCGGCTAGCAGCGCTTCCGGCGAGATCCCAGCAGGCACACCTCATCCTGCCGCCGCCCCCCGAAACGATGGCGACCATATTCACTTTTCTCACCTCAAGCGTTCGAGCCGATACGGCGGCATTCGTTGTCCTACCGGGGATCGAGTTTGAGGTTCGACAGGAGCTGTTCTCGCGTGAGCACACGTCCGCGAACGATCACCAGAGCTGGATCTGCCAGAGCATCCACAGCGAGAAGTGGATCTCGATCAACGACGAGAAGGTCGGCACGCGCCCCTGCCGCAATGACGCCGAACTCGCCGCGCTTCTCCATGAACTCAGCAGCGGAGGCTGTGGCTGTTCGTATGGCCTGCCACGGAGTGAGTCCAGCATCCACCAGCAACCGAAGCTCGTCGTGCGCAGCAAAGCCCGGAATGACGTACGGGTTTCCGGTGTCCGTTCCGAGAATGAGATGAGCACCTGCGCGCGAGAGGTCAGCGACGAGGTTGCTCGCCGTGATCGTTTGCGCGCGTGCTCGCGCGAACGTCTTTGGCGTCCAGCTCTGAAGTCGAAAGTCGTTGGCTGGGTTCCAACGCTCGCGAGTCTCGACGTCGATGTACTCGAGCCCTGCCAACGACTCGAGCTGCGCCGGGTCGTCGAGGCGACTGAACCGTTCCATCAACACGAGCGTTGGGCAATTCCACGTACCAGCGCTGACGGTCTGGTTGACCTCGCTCGCGCCCACGCGAGGCGCGCCGCCGACGGGAAGAAAGCCGTCGAGGTGCTCGATCGAGCGCTGCCCACTTGCCAGCGCAGCATCGAGACCGACGGACGTCGGCACGTGACCGACCACCGGAATGGCTTGCGTCTTCGCTTCGGCGACGATCGCGTTGTAGGCGTCGAGTGAGAGACGCGTGTAGACCTTGATGAAGTCGTACCCAGCCGCCTTCTGCTGTTTCACCACGGAACGCGCAACATCCGCAGAATCGACGATGGTCGAGCCCGGCCAGATCGGCGGACTTCCGTCGAGTACGGGCCCCGTTGTTAACAGCGTGGGACCGAGCATCGTTCCCGCGGCGAGCGCTGTGCGCCAGGCGAGATGCTGCTCCGTTCCCCACATGTTGCGAATCGTTGTCACGCCGTTCAGCAGGTAGAGACCGAAGTCTTTGTCGCTCCACACGTGGACGTGCATGTCCGCGAGTCCGGGTACGATCCATTTCCCACGCGCGTCGATCACCGTCGCGCCCTGCGTGTCGATCGTCTGCGCTGGTGCGACGAGGACAATTCGGTCCCCGCGTACGATCACGCTGTGGTCGCGAAGCACGCCCTCTCGATCCATCGGGACTACCGTCGCGCCAACAAGCGCAACGTCTCCGGCGCGAACGCGAGTGCGCGTCTCCCCTCGTCCACAGCTCGCGGCAAGGAGCATCGCCACAACAGCGAACCCTCTGATCACCAAGCGATCTGACGCTACCGTCCGCACGACGCCTGACAGCAGCTCAGACACCACCGACAACCGGTCAACCCGCGTCGAAGCCAACTTGATACGATTTCGTCCAACGCTATCCGGGATGACGGCAGGACAGTAGCGTGAGCACCAGCACCGTCGAAGAACTCCTTTCGGAAGCCGGTTGGTTGCGGCGGTTGGCTACCTGCTTGGCGGACGAAAGCGTCGACGCGGACGACATCGTACAAGAGGCTCGAATCGCGGCCTGGCAGCGACAGCCCGATGAGAGCCGGCCGTTGCGACCATGGCTCGCGAAGGTCATCCGTGATACGGCGAAGATGCGACGACGTTCGCACGGTCGACGTCTCGTCCGAGATGGAGCTGCGGTCAGCGATGACGAGATCGCAAGCCCCGAGGACCTCCTCGCGCAGGCGCAGTTGCACCGACTGCTTGTCGACCTGGTGCTCGAATTGGAGGAGCCGTATCGAGCGACGATCCTCGCGCGGTTTGTCGACGGGCGATCGTGCGCCGAGATCGCAAGGGCTCGCGGGGTGCCCGAGGGTACGGTCCGCTGGCGGCTGAAAGAAGGACTCGATCGGCTTCGCAATCAACTCGACTCGCGAGCCAAGAAGCGTCAGTGGAGCTTTGGCGCGATCGCGCTCTGGTTTGGCAAAGGGAAAGTCGTTGCCGCGGCGTGCGCTGTGCTGCTGGTTCTGCTGTTTAGAGGCACCACACCGACAGGTCACGACGAGCAATCTCCCGTTCATCCCGTGGCGCCCGATGCAGAGCGTCAACGCGCCGCTGCCGTTTCAGAGAATCGGGCGAAGACGCCCTCGTGGCTGCTCCTTGCCGACTCGACAACTAGAGCGATCGCTGGTCGTGTGGTGAACGAGACCGGATCACCGATAGCCGGGGCGAGGGTAGACCTTCAGAGCTTCGCTTCCGCGATCGACAACGCGACGGAAGCGCACATCATCACTCGTGCCGACGGCACCTTTCGCTTCCAACCGCGATGGTCGGCCCGGTACATCGTCGCCGCCTCAGCGGTGGATCGCGCGCCAGCGTCGACATGGGTCGATCCGCGAGCTCCGCAGGATGCGTCGAATCCGTCGGCGCTCGTGCTCGTGTTGTCACCGTGCACGCGCTCGGCGGTGGGTTCGGTTAGCGATGCTGGTGGCGGTCCCATTGTCGGCGCGACCATCCGCCAGCTACCGGCCGGCGTTCCCGGACAGTTCGGATCGATCGCACGAACAGACTCAACCGGCAGATTCGAACAGTGCCTCGCGCACGGCGAGACCTGGTTGGATATCGGAGCTGACGGCTACGAACACGTTCTACGGCGCGTCGACGGAGAAGGCCGGCAGCTCGTCGACGTGGATCTCGTGCCTGAAGCGATCCTGACTGGCAAGGTCGTCGATTCAACTACCAACGAAGGAATCGCAGGCGTTCAGATCGCGGCATGGCCAGCCGTTCGAGAGTCGCGAGGCGCGAGCGATCGCGTCGTCGTTTCAGACGCGGACGGTAACTTCGTGATCGATGGACTATCAGCTGCGCGCTACCAGGTCACAGCGTGGGATCTGACGCACGCTCGTGCAGCGATCGATGACGTCGTCGTCGAGGTTGGTGTTCCGACGGCACCTCTTCGGGTGCGTATGGACCCCGGGATCACGCTGAAAGGTGTCGTGCGCGATGCGTCTTCGTCGATCGCCGGAGCTCGCGTTGCCTTGACTGTCAATTCCGTGGCGTCGCTGCGACATCTTGGCGGGACGTCGGCATCGACCTTCGACGCTGTCACCGATAGCGCTGGGCGATTCACCTTGAATGCAGTGCCGGTCGCCGACTCGGTCATGGTGCAGGTGCACGGATTTCGCGTGCTCGATCCCGTCACCATCAACACTCGTACAGTCTCGACGCTGACGATCAACGTCGAGCCGTTGGCGAGTGTTCGCGGTCGCGTGGTTCGCAACGAGCAGGGCGTGCCCAACGCTGATGTACTCGTCGTTGGAGGCGGTAGAAGCGTCCGCGTGCGAACCGATTCTTCCGGCCGTTTCCTCGCAACCGGGCTCCAACAGGGACCGGTTCAGTTGTCGGCGACAAGTCACGAGCTGGGTGTTCGGTCCACGCGCGTCGTCGCTGCAATCGCTCCGTCGAGCGAGGAATCAGTCCTCGTACTCGACGGGGCAGCATCGATCGAAGGCGTGGTGGTCGACCAGAGCGGCAAGGCGCTCGCTAACCTCGTTGTTGTAGCAATCGGCGACGATGACCGTCGAACAACCGTGAGCGCTTCGAACGGTGGTTTCGCCTTTCGCGGCGTTGCCACTGGCAAGTACTCGTTCGAAGTACGTCCATCCATCGACACGCCACCGTTAGCTTGGTTTGGCAACGCTCCCACCACCGACGTCAGGACGAACGACGAGAAGCGCGGCTCGTTGACGTTGTCTGTTACGCGAACCGTTGGCGAGATCTCTGGCAGGGTACTCGATGGTCGTGGGCCAGTTGCCGACGCGATCGTCAGGCTTGGCCCCGGGCGCGACGCAGTCACGCGTACGAACGGCGAAGGCGAGTTCCACCTACGATCGCTCGGTGACGGTCCGTTCACTCTCGACGCAAGTGTGGGCAGCGGTTCGCGCGCGCATCTCGACGGGGTAAAGGGCGACGCGACTGACGTCATCCTGCAGCTTGAGAAGCCAGCGACGCTTGAGGGTGTGCTGACTGGATTTCGCGATACGAGAGTCTGGATTCGTCGAGTCGAAGGAAGACACCTTGCCGACGCGCGTGCGGAGACGCGAAGCCAATACGTTGACGGAGAACAGTTCGTGTTCTCTTCGCTTTCCGCAGGAAGGTACGTGGTCGGCGCAGTGGCCGCAGATCACGCGTCTGCATCGGGCGCCGTTTCGGTGGAGGAAGGTGGTCGAGCTTCGATCGCGCTTAAGGCGTCGAAGACGCGGTTGCTATCGGGGCGTGTGCTTCGTTTCCCTGAGGGCACACCGGAGTCGGGACTGCGGTGCGCTGTTGCTGCGGCGTCCGGTGACGTTCTTCCGCCCAGCCTGTATGCGCCCGGGACGCAGCAAACGGTGACCGACACTGAAGGTCGCTTCACGTTCGACGCGGCGGCTATGGGTTCGGTTGTGGTCCATTGCGCAGGCAATCAATCAACGTCGAGCGGTGCGACGATCGTGGCGGAAGGCGAACGGGCCACTGTGTATGTCGTGCGGCAGCCGATGGGGTCGACTGAGGTTGGCTTGGAGCTCGAGTCTCATCGGGTGCCGGCCATCGTTCGCGCGGTCACTCCGCAGATGGTTCGCGTCGGTTTCGAGATTGGCGACCGACTCGTCGGCCTTGACGAGCTTGATGTCGGCGAGTTGAGTGGCGACGCGATTCGTTCGCTTCTTCGCAAGCGTCCCTCACACATCCTGATCCAGCGCGGTCAAAGCAAGCTCAGCTTCTCGATCCCACGCGACTGAAGTCCACCTGTCTCGGGTCAGCGGAGGATCGGCCGATAGACTGTAAGCGCTGCACGAACCCCGTGTTCACCGCGCGCGCGGTCGATGCCAGCGTAGGAGCGTGACCTCGACGATCCGTTCGGTCCGCAGCCGACTACTCGGGCGACGAGGGCGTCAACTCGGGAATGG
>JAEYYV010000279.1 GCA_023428295.1 Pseudomonadota bacterium | reverse complement strand
TCCATCTCGAGCGCGTCCACACCGATCTCCACGGCGCGCTCGAACGACGGCATCGTGTTCTCGGGGCACTCGGCAGCAGCGCCGCGATGGGCGTAGAGCCGGCGCTCGTGCACTACTTGTCTTCTTCGATCTCGGTCAGCTCGAGCGCTTCGACGGGTGGCGGCGGCGGCGCGGGCGGCGGCGGCCGAACCGCGACGACCTCGACCGCATACTTGATGTCCTTCTCCGCGAGCGGGTGCACCAAGCGGACCTCGACCTCGTCACCGGAGATCTTCTCGATCTTCATGATGACGTTCATGTCGTTGAGGCCCTTCGCGACGAGCTTCTCGCCGATCTCGAGCTCGACGTCCTTCGGGAACTCCGACCGCTTCATCTTCTTGATCGGGTGCATCGCCGAGTTGCCGAACGCGTCTTTGGCCTTCAGCGTGCCCTCGCGCTTCGCGCCCTTCTCGAGCCCCAGAAGCACTGCCTCGAGGCCGCTCAGCATGGCGCCACTTCCGAACGTGAATTCGACCTGGTTCTTCTCGAGCTGCTGTCCACCGGCGACCGAGAGGTCGACCTTGAGCGTGACTTTGGTGCCCTTCGCGATCTTCACCGAACCAGGCTACACGGGTGCCATCCGCGACATCAACGTCCGGGGTAGTGAACCGCCGCTCTCGGTTCTGTCTCGGTTTCCGACAGCGAGCGACGAGGTTCCACAAACTTGCCCGCTGGCACAGAAAACGCACACGATCGCGCTGTCGTCATGTCTCGGTTGGCTGCCGCTCTCGCTCTCGCTCTCGTCGTCGGAATCGCCGTCACTGGATGTCCCGCCGCACAGACGCCCTCGGTTCGCGTACTCGGCGTTCAGGAAGCGCCACGCCGCGAGGTGGTGTTCGTTCAGGTCACGAACCCCGCGAACAAGCCGATGCGTCTCACCCGCCTCGACTACGTGTTCGCGTCGCAGGGCCAGACCTTCTCCGAAGGCGCGGTCCCGCTCGCGCGCGAGCTGCCGGCGAACTCGGCCGTGGTGGTCGAGGTCCCGCTGCTCGTCGATGCGCCCGAGGGCGAGACGATCGAGCTCACGGGCAAGCTCACGGCAACGGTCGACGAGATCGTGAAGAGCTTCTCGGTGTCGGCGAAGATCGAGGCCGACCCGACGCCGACGCCGACGCCGACGGACGTGCAGTAGCCAAAAAAGCGACCCTCGAAAAGGTCACAGGTTTTTTCACGCGTGTGATGTCGCGCGATTGCGCGGCTCGTCGAGCCGGCTGTGGTCCGGTGTCGGGTGGACCGCCCTCGCGGACCTCGAACACACTGAGCGCATGCGATTCACTCCACTCGTCGCGCTCGCATTCGGGTTGCTCACGGCATCCGCGGCTGCGGGCAAAGGCAAGCAGACTCGCTTCGTAGGCACGCACCCGATTCCCACGGCGGAGGGCGGCGGCTTCTGCGAGATCGAAGGACCGCACGTCCACGTGTTCGCGCCGAGCAAGCTCGAGTATCGCGTGCACGGTAAGGACAACTTCTTCGTCGGCGATCCCGTCGCGTATGGCTACGCGGGACCGCGCCACGCGTACAAGGGTCACCATCCCATCCACGTTCACGCCGTGGTCGGTGACACCGACGAGGACGTCGAGTTCTGTTACATCGACGGCCCGCACTTCCACGCGTTCGCCCCGCCGCCCGCGGTGAGAGCCGAGTTCGAGGTCGCGGGCGACGCGTACTTCTACGTCGGCGAACCGCCGCCCGTGTACGTCGAGCAGCGGCCCGCGTTCGTGAAGATCAACGCGATCTATCAACCGCTGCGCTACGAGCGCCCGGTCATCGCCGTGGAAGCGCCGAGCGCGTGGATCGGCGTTCGCTACGCTGCACCCGCGGCGGTGGTCGACGTGCGGGGACCGGCGGCCGTCGTCGACGTGCGGGCTCCGGCCGTTGTCGTCGAGACTCCGCGCGTGCGCGCGGGTGTCGAGGTCGTGGTCCCGACCCCATCCCTCGAGGTGAACATCGGCGTGGGCGCCGGCGTGATCATCGATGGCCACCATCATCACCGTCACGATCACGGCAGGCATCGCGGCCACTACAAGCCGAAGAAGAAGAAGAGGCACTGGTGATGCGCGCACTCGCGCTCGTGCTGCTCGTCGCGGCGTGTGACAAAGGACCGACCGACCCACGCGCGCCGATCCTCGACGCGTGGAAGAGCAGCGGCCTCTCGCCGTCCGCGCTGGAGGAGACCCAGACCGACGTCGGCGCGGACTGCAAAGCGGGCGTGCTGAACGCCGTGGAGCTGATGCTCTGCGTGTATCCCACGGCAGAGGACGCTGCGGGCGCGCACGACAAGGGTCTCGCGTGGGTCGGCGACGCGACGGGGGCGGCCAAGGCGTCGGGCACGGTGCTCGTCGTCGTCGCGGATCGCCGCAAGGTGGACCCGAGCGGCAAGACGATCAACCAGCTCCTGAAGCTTTTGCCGAAGTAGCTTTCGAGCTAGCTTCCGCCGCGATGTCCAGCTGGTCTGCGCTCGCCGACTCTGTTCTCGCCGGTACTCCGATCACGCGCGAACAGGCTCGCTCGATCCTGCACGCGTCTGCGGACGAGCTGCTCTCGCTGCTCGACGCCGCGTACACGCTGCGCAAAGCGCATTGGGGCCGGCGCGTCTCGTTGCACGTGCTCGAGAACGCGAAGCTCGGCGCGTGCCCCGAGGATTGCGGCTTCTGCTCGCAGTCGAGCAAGCACCAGACAACGTCGCCCTCGGGCGAAGCGCCGATGAAGTCCGTCGACGAGCTCGTCGATGCCGCGCGCCGCGCGCACGCCACGCGCGCCAAGCGCTACTGCATGGTGACCGCCACGCGTGGTCCCTCGCAGCGCGACCTCGACACGATCTGCGAGGCCGCGCAGCGCATCAAGGCGGAGATGGACATCGAGCTGTGCGCATCGCTCGGCATCCTCACCGAGGCTAAAGCGAAGCGGCTCGCCGAGTCGGGCGTCGATCGCTTCAACCACAACCTCGAGACGAGCGAGCGCCACTACGAGCAGATCGTCTCCACGCACACGTGGCGCGATCGCGTCGCGACCGTGCAGTTCGCGAAGGCCGCGGGCATGGACACGTGCTGCGGCGGCATCGTCGGTCTCGGCGAGTCCGAGGAGGATCTGCTCGACCTCGCGTTCGCGCTGCGCGATCTCGACGTCGACAGCGTCCCGGTGAACTTCCTCGACGCACGCGAAGGAACGCCGCTCTCGGGCTATCCGCTCGTCGAGCCGGGCTTCGCGCTGCGGTCGTTGTGCATGTTCCGCTTCGTGCATCCACGTACGGATCTGCGCGTCGCTGGTGGTCGCGAGATCACGCTGCGCGCGCTGCAAGCGATGGCGCTGTACCCCGCGAACTCGATCTTCACGCAGGGCTACCTGACCACCGGCGGAGCAACACCGCACGCCGATCATCAGATGATCAAGGACGCGGGCTTCGAGCTCGAGCTCGCCTCCGGCGAGGCAGTGCCCGCGGATCCCGCGGCGATGGCGCGTCTCGTTCCGAAGCGCCTGCCGCTCGCACACTGATCGCTCTCGCAGAGCGCTCGCGCACCAGCCGTTAGCAGCGTTCCCAGCGGCAGCGGTTCCGGTCGTTGCCGCGATGCTTGTCGTTGCCGCGGTGGCGGCCGTGATCGTGACGCGCCTTGGGCGGAGGTCCGCGGCGACCGTCGTGAGCGTGATGGTGATGGCGATCGCGCGTGCGCACGATGCACCCGGTGGAGGTCGCGACGGTGCCGAATAGCATCGCCACGAGGAGGAGCGGGGTGATTCGCTTCATGACCTGAAGCGTAGCGAACTCGACCGTGAAGAGGTGTGAACGAATCGGCCTACATTTCCGCCCAAACCGCGGAGATCGTGGCGAAAGAAACTTTGTCACGAACGCTGCCGCTGTCGCGTTGGTCGGGTGAAAGGACCCACCACCCATGGTCATGCCGCTACCCTCGCCATCTCGCATCGTGCAGTCCCTGTTTCCCTCCACCAAGCAAGGCGCCTCCGCGGGCTGCGAGCTCGTCACGGCGGATGGCCGCACGCTCGCGCTGACTGCTGCCGCGCTTCGCGTCGATGCGCGCGGCGGCATCGCGCGCTGCGTTCTCGAGCAGCGGTTCGAGAACAAGTTCGAGGAGCGCCTGCACGTCACGTATCGCATGCCGCTGCCGGCCGACGGTGCGGTGAGCGGATACGCGTTCACGATCGGCGAGCGCGTGGTGCGCGGCGTCGTGGATCGCAAGCAGCGAGCTCGCGAGCGCTTCGAGCAAGCGATCGTCAAGGGACACACCGCGGGTCTGCTCGAGCAAGAGCGCGCGGACATCTTCACGCAGTCGCTCGGCAACATTCCACCCGGCGAGGCGATCACGGTGGCGATCGAGATCGATCAGCGGCTCGTGTGGCTCCCCGAAGGCGAGTGGGAGCTGCGCTTCCCGACGGTGATCGGCCCGCGCTACATCGGCGCGGCGGATCGCGTGAGCGATGTCCAGGCGACGCACGTGAAGGTGACGGCGCAACCGCTCGGCGTGCACGTGACCGCGCAGGTCGCGATCGGCGATGCGATCACCGGCGGTCGTCGTGCGACCTCGCCGACGCACTCGCTGACCCGCGACGAGAGTGGCGCGCTGTCGCTCGGCGGTGGCGTTCGGCTCGATCGCGACATCGTCGTGCGTTGGCCGGTCGCGACGCCGGCGCCGGGGCTGTCGCTGTCAGCGGCGCGCCCGCAGACGGGCGACGAGTCGTTCGGTCTCCTCA
>JAEYYV010000275.1 GCA_023428295.1 Pseudomonadota bacterium | reverse complement strand
CACCCGCGCCGATCGGCGCCGGGTGCTTCACGTCGAGACGCTCGCCGACATACGACGGAAAGCGTGGGACGCCGTCGTCCGACAGCTCTTGGTAGCGGAACGTGATCACGCTGCCGATCTTGGGTGGAGCCTCGCGCTCCGCATCCGAGAAGCCGGTACCGACGTTGAACCTCGTGCCGCCCGGTAGCTCGCAGATCAACGCGCCGAGGCGCCCCTTGTGCTTGCCCGTGCCGTCGGCGTGACCGATCACGCGCGCTTCCGCGTCGTGGAACGTCTTCACCTTGAGCAGCGTCGTCGAGCGGCCGATCGCGTACTTCGACCTGGGTTGGCGCAGCATCAAGCCCTCACCACCGAGCGACTCCACGCGCGCGAGCTCGTCGCGCAGGTGGTGGATGCCGGCGCACTCGACGTGATCGAGCACGCGCGCGTGCGGCGTCTGCGCCTTCTCGATCACCTTCTTCGCGTGCGCGATGCGATCTTCGAACGTGCCCTTCGCGTTGGGCGCGTCGAAGATCACGAACGAGACCGTGCGCCACTCCTGCCCCGCCGCCCCCGACCGCACGATGCTCGTCGTCTTCTGAAACATCTTGCGACCGACCCACAGCTCGCCGTCGAGCGTGTCGGCCGGCAGATCGGCGACGAACCAATCCGGCGCGAAGAACTGATTGCCCAAGCGCGACGTGAACGTCTCGCCGTCCCAGTACGCGCGAATGCCGTCGAGCTTCTCGCTCATCCACCAGCCGGTGGGGTCGTGCTCGGTCTCCCATTTGTGCGCGAGCAAGATCGGCGGCGCGGTGTCCTTCTTTCCGGTGCTCGACTTGGATCCACCGCCACCGCCACCGCTCGTCGTAGAGATGCGCGAGGCGAGCAGCGTTCCGAGCCGCGCCGTCTCCGCGACGTCGCCGAGGTACGCGCGCAGGTGCTTGCACGTTCGGCGATCGACCGTGGCGCTCTGATTCTTCCACGCAGGACACGTGCACATGTAGACGCTGCCCTGACGCGACAGCGTGTACGTGCTCGACGATCCCTGGACCTCGACCTCGTCACCGTCCTCGAGCGTGTTCGGCTCGTCATGGTCATTCTTGTCAGCCATCGGATCGCCTCGTTGCGACGTCGCGCGCTAGCGAGGCCAACATTGTCACGTAGTTAGCCCCTGGTGAAATCCACCACTTTTCGAGCGAGTTGGGGTCCGACCCCAAAACGTCTCGAAATTGGTCAAATCCACCACTTTGATTCCAACTCATTGGAATTGTCCGGGTGGCGGACAACGAGCAGCCACCGAGGCGAGCTACTTGTAGCCTTCACCGCCGAGTGCCTTCTTGAGGCGCTCGAAGGCCTTCTTCGCCGAGTCGGGGTTCGAGTACGACTCGACGGAGTCCATGTGCACCGTGGTGCCGTCGAGCCACACGTACGTCTCGATCTTGCGCGCACCCGCGTCGAGCACGAGCTTCGTCGCGCTTGCGGGGCGTCCGCTCGCAGCAGCGGCAGCGGCGGGCTTGGGCGCGGGCGCGGCGGCTGCCTTCTTCGGCGGCGGCGGTGGTGCCTCGTCCTCGTCCTCGTCGTCACCGTCGTCGGCGTCGTTATCCTCGTCTTCGTCGCCGCCGCCACCGCCACCCGCATCGACGTAGCCCTTCTTGCGCTTCTCGGCGACGAGCTTGTTGTACTCCTTCGTCGCGGCAGCCGGGTCGCCGAAGTCCTTCACCTGGGTCTGACCGGCGGAGCCGATCTTTCCGTAGTTCACGTACAGCGTCTGGCCCTCGGTGCGTGCGCGCCAGAACTTGCTCGACGTTCCTTCTTCGAACTCTAGGTGAACTGTCCAGTCAGCCATCGATTCTCCTTCGCACCGCTACTCGGCGGTCCTACGCGCCATCACGCGCGGCGATCAGCTTCTTGATGCGATCCATGAACGCCTCGCCCTTCGCACGGTCGGTCATCATCACGAACGCGGCGAGACCTGCGAGGTGCTCGAGGGACTCGCCTTTGCCCGGACGACCGAGCTCGCGGTTCTTGATCGCGGCGCGCAGGTGGCGAACCGTCGAGCGAGGAACGCGGGCCGACGGAATGTTCTCGGGCGCCTTGTTGACGACGAGGCCGGTCACCTTCTGCCGCGCGCCGTTGCGCATCACACGCGTCTTCTTCGTGTGGATCTTGAAGCCCTCGGCGCCGACGATCATCGTGACCGCGCGGATCAGCGATCCGATGTGCGTCTTGGCATCGCCGTGCCACGAGAACGTGAGGTCGTCCGCGTAGCGGGTGTAGCGAGCGCCGAGCTTGCGCGCGAGGCCCGACAGGCGGCAGTCGAGACGGAAGCACAGCGCGTTGGTGATCGACGGGCTCGTCGGTGCACCTTGCGGCAAGCTGCGCGGCCCGGTGGCCACGTAGTGCTTCTTGCCGTGCGTCTCCACTTCTTCGCGCGGCGACTCGGTGGCGAGCATCGCCATCAGCGTCGCGACTTGCTCGGTCAGGCCGGCCCGACGCAGAAGGCCGCGCACGCGGCGCGTGGTCACCGTCGGGTAGAAGCCGAGGATGTCGAACTTGACGACGACCTTGGCGTCGGCGTGAACGACCGCGTTCGTGAGAATCGAGCGGCCCTTGATGAAGCCGTGGGCGGCGCCGTGCACCGGGAGGTGCTCGGTGACCTCGCGCATGATCCAGCGCTGCGCCGCCTTGAGCTCCTTCTTCGGCGCGCTGATGAGCCGCGACGAGCCATCGCGCTTCGGCACGAGCCAGCGGCGGTAGTGCGTGCCCGTGTCGACGTCACGGTGATACGACATCCACCGGAGCCGCGGGATCGAGAGGCCGAGCGCCTTGGCGAGCGAGTCGACATCGGGCAGCGACGGCAACGCGTTGTCTTGCAGCGCCTTGGCCGGATCGTCGGCGTCGAAGCGATCGACATCGGCCGTGTCGTGCCAGAACACGCCCGGGCCGAGGTGAACGATGTGCGAGCGCTTGTACGCGTTCCACGCGCGCTTGTAGAGCTCTCTGCGAACGCGGCGCTCTTCTTCGCGACGCGCCTTGTACTGCTTCTTCTCGGCGTCCGTCATCGACGACGGCACGCCCGGATCGGTCAGACCTTGCTTCGCGATCTGAGCGTCGACCCACTCGCGAATGCCGCCGGCGGCGGCGACGTCTGCCCAGCGAAGATCATCAGCGGCCATCGGCGGCCTCCGACGTCAGAGAAAAAATGGAGGAAGAGTCGGTCTCGCTACATCCCTCATGGGACACGGTAGGCTCACCGGTCTGCCGGCACCAGGGTGCTATCCCCGATGGCTCAAACCTCGGTGGCGTGGTTGGTCCAGCTGAGCCGTCGGGGATAGCACCCTGGTGCCGAGCAGACCAAGAACAGCCTACCTTGTGGAGAGTGGTCACTGACTTTGCCCGGACGGCGCGACGCCGCCCTCGTGCCGGAGCACAGGCTAACGGACTCGACTTCTCTTCCAAAACTGGGCACGAGCGGCCCAGGACATCAGTCCTGAGTCGCATCGAGATATCCTTTCGTCGCTAGTGTAGTGAGTCGCGCGAAGTATTCGCCTCGCGCATCCTCGGCAGTGTCGAACTCGAGTCGTTGCATACGTAACGCTTCGCCGAGCCCGTAGCGTGCGGTGACGGTGCGTCCGTCGAGCGAGAGGCGATACGTCTCCGCTCCCTGCTGCGTGCGCTTCATCAGCACGCGCGTCTCGGCGGTGATCAACGCGCGGCCTTCCTCGGTTTGGCGTGCGGCTTCGAGGCGTGCTTGCTCGCGGGCGTACGCGACGCGCAGCGCGATCATGTGCTCGCACGGACCTTCCTTGATGCCGCTGCGCCGGAACGCACTGCACGTGCAGCTCGCCGATGTGGTCCGCGCCTCGCGATCGATCGTGAAGCTCGGATGGAACGTGCGATGCGCCTTCTGATCGACGACCTGCCCTTCGATCGTCCGGCCTTCACTACCGAGATCGTGGACCTTGGTCAACGTGACAGCGCCGGCCTCGCCGAGTAGGCGGTGCGCCGCCGCTTCGCGCGCGTCGCGGAACTTGAGCGCGCTGGCTGGCGGCGGTGTCTCGACGAGCGAGCGCGCGAACACCTCGCCGGTCGCGAGATCGCGTCCGAGCTTTAGCTGCGCGAGTCCCGCGAGCACCGTGCGGCGGACGACCGGCTCGGGCGTGCCGAGCTTCTGCGCCAGCGCGCCGAGCGTCGCGGGCGCATCGAGCGCGCCGATGACCTTGGCCACCGCGACGTCGTCATCGTCAGCGGCGAGCATGTCGAACGTGGAGATGCCGGCCCAGCCCGCATCCGTCCATCCCGATAGCGCGAGCGAGAGCGTCGCGTCGCCGAGATCGACGACGTACACCGCCGGCAATCCGGGGCCCGCGATCGCCACGTCGAGCCGCTTCGCGTGCGGCAACACGCGCGCGAGGACGTTGAGACGATTGCGCCCCCACGTGCGAATGATGCGCGGCTGGTTGCCTTGGTACGGACCGCCGGTGCCGCGCACGACGAGATCCCACGGCTCGAGCACCAAGCGCGGCGTCTCGCCGGGCACGAGCTCGTAGCGCAAGCCGCGCGGCGCGGTCTTCGCCTTCCGCATGCGGAGCTGGAGAAGCACGTTGTAGAGATCGATCGGTCCGAGCTCGAAGCGATCGACCGCGAGCAAGCTCGCTGCCTGCATCTGGCCAAACGCGCGCAACCAGCGCAGCGGCACGGTGCGCTGCTTCGCGGTGGTCGGATCGATCGGCGCGAAAGCGAGGGTCGTCGGACGATAGCTGCGAATGCGACCGAGCGTGCCGAGCGCGGCGCCCAAGTCGACGAACGTGGTGCCCGTGGCACCGCCGATGTCACCGGGATGATCCGCGTCGACGAGCGACGACGGGCGCTTCAGCACGAGCTGTGCGTACGTGCTCTCGTCGCGCGAGAGCACCTCGAGACGCACGGCCTCGGGGCTGATCGTGAGCACGGGATCGAGCGGCTCGTCTTGCTTCGCGGCTTGGCCGTACTGGAGCGCGAGGTATTCCTTCTGCGCGTCCCACACCTGCTTGGAGACGCCCTTCCCTCGCGCGATCAGATACGCGAGGTACTCGGCGCGATCGGTCGCCTTGCGGCGTAGATCGCTCGACAGCACGTCGCCCATGGCGAGCAGCGCATCGCGCACGACGCCGGGTCGGTGCAAGCGCGCGCTCAGCGTGGCGCCACCGCGTTCGGCGTCCGTCGGAATCGCGACCCGCGCCGATCCATCGGCGGCGATCGTGGTCTTCGCCGCGCCGAACGAAACTGGAATGGAGTAGTTGTCGCTCACCGCGAGCGGCCTCCTGGAAGCGACGGCGACGAGCCGCGCGCGAACACCCTGGTCAGCGGATCGTCGTCCTGCGCGGCCGCGCGGATCGCGGGCGGGTTCGTGCCAGACGCGACGCGACGGATCGGCTGCGTGTCGTCTTGTTCGACCTCCTGCACGATCGCGTCGTGCGCCGGGCCGAGCACGCCAAAGCACGTGTCGCCGACGATGGCCGGCACCTCGTCGCGAAGCACGTCGTCGCGCAGATCGATCGCCGAGGTCACGACGAACTCCGTGTTCGTGGTCGGGCGCAAGAGGATCACACGCGGCGCTGGAGCGGCGACCTGGTCGTGGCGACGATCGGGCGCGGACGTCTCCACCGGCGACTCGACGAGCCGCACGTGGTGAACGCCCTCGCGGGGTGTGATGCGCGCATCAGTCATCGTCGTCGTCGTCCTCGTCC
>JAEYYV010000006.1 GCA_023428295.1 Pseudomonadota bacterium | reverse complement strand
GGCGTGGTGGTGGCCGATGCCGTACCGATCACCGACGAGATCGGGGCGCGTACGTTCCGGAACGTGGGAGCCGATGCGCTGATGGTGATGGATGCGCGCGAGACGACGCATCTGTCGATCGGGGTTGGTGCGCGTCGGTTCGTGTACAAAGAGAACGACGAGTTCGATTGGAGCGGTGTGGCGGCGACGGCGCGCTTGGACTCGACGCTGTGGCAGCCGAGCGGTGGGACGCGGAGTGTGGAGCTCGCGGTGACCGCGGGGCTCGAGGTGCGCGATTACGAGTCGGTCGCGCTCGCGAACATCTGCGAGCCCGGGGCAGACGTGAACGATGGCTGCTCGGCGGCGACGACGCGGCGGCGGCGCGATCGCGTGCAGCGGATCGGTGCGGAGGTGACGTGGATCGGGCGCGTGGTCGCGGCGGCGGGATACCAGGTGACGATGATCGACTCGACGAGCTACGGGCAGAGCCTCGTGCGTCACAAGGCGACCGCGAGCGCGACGACCACGCTGTGGAAGGGTGTGTACGGGACGCTGCTCGGGCAGTTGCAGATCGATCAGTACCTGGACGGACTCGTGATCAAGACCGACACGCAGCGCAGCGAGTTCACGAGCCTCGACGACGAGAATCGAAGCTCGGTGCAGGTGCGCGTCGGGCGGCCGATCTCGGAGGCGTGGTCGATCGAGGCGCGCGGTGCGATCTGGCGGAACTTGGGCGGCGACGTGAGCGAGGCGAACGTCTCGTTTCGGCGCGCGTCGATCTACGTCGGCGCGATCTACTCGCGTTGATCGCTGGCGAGCGAGGACGCTCGGTTGTCGTCGGTGACGTGTAGCGACTGTAAGGGCGGGAACAGTTGGTCAGACCATCATTGAACGATGGTCAATTGCGCTTGACGGCGTGCGTCGAGTGGGAGCAAAACCGTCGGCGCTGACAGGGGGGCCTCGATGCAGATCGCGCGAACGGTACGAGCTCTAGTAGTAGGCGTCGTCGGAGTCGTTGGAGGAAGCAGTTGCTCGAACCTCGAGCTGGATCCACCAGCGACGCTCATCCACGCGCGGTTCGATCCGGACGCACGCGTGATCCCGATGCCGACGGACGTCTTGCGCGACAAGGACGCCGGCGCGCTGTCGATGCCCAATGACACGGCCGAGGAGCTCGCGAAGCTGACCGCGGCCGAGGCCGAGTTCTACGAGTACCTGGAGACGCTCGACGGCTGGTCGACGCTCATGACCGCGACCGTGGAGTTCACGGGCGCGATCGATCCGGTGTCGATCACCGACGGCACCGTGCAGGTGTGGCACTGGGGTGCGGTGCCCGATCGCGTCGAGGACGTGCGGATGCATCTATCGGCCGACGGCAAGAAGCTGTCGATCGATCCGCCGCGAACCGGGTGGCTGCGTGGCGATCGCTACATCGCGATCGTGCGCGGCGGCGCGAATGGCGTGAAGGGGCTCGAGGGCGAGCGCGTCGAGTGCGACGCGGCGTTCTACTTCTTGCGCCAGCGCGAGCGACTGGACGTGCCCGAGCACGAGCGCGCGTTCCCCGGCGAGACCGCCCAGAAGCGGCGCGATAACGCGGCCAAGCTCGAGAAGATCCGCACGGACCTCGAGGCGCCGTTCGACTTCATCGCCGAGTCGCGTGGCATTCCGCGCGACGAGGTGGCGGCGCTGTGGGCGTTCACGGTCACGCGGCGCACGGAGGTCGCGATGGATCAGCCGTCGCAGCGCATACCGTTGCCCATCGATCTCATGCTCGAGCCGACGACGGGCAAGGTGCACGCGCCGATCGCGCCGTGGGACACGCCGGTCGAGGCGGAGGCCAAGCAGAAGCTCGCGGTGTTCGATGGCTTCGGTCTCTCGTCGAGCCAGCTGTTCGAGCTGACGCAGCCGATGTCCACGACGACGCTGAACGAGAACACCGTGAAGCTGTATCGCATCGACGGTGCAGCGCCGGTGCACGTGCCCGCGACGATCGAGACGCTCGCCGACAAGACGCACATCGTCGTCACGCCGAAGATCAAGCGTCTCGCCGAGAAGGCGACGTACGCGGTGGTGCTGTCCACGGACGCGCGCGACGCCGAGGGCAACGCACCGGTGGCGATGCCGATCGGCCACTTCTTGCAGGCGAAGTCGCCGATCCTCGTCGACGGAAAGAGCCAGATTCCCGCGATCGACGATCACGACGCGAGGAAGCTCGAGGATTCGCGGGCGAAGCTCGCCGCCGCGCTCGACGCGATCGGACGCGACAACGTGCTCGCCGCGTGGCCGTTCACCACGATGAGCGTGGCCGAGCCGCTGAAGGAGCTGCGCATGACGGCGGAGCGCCTCGGCACGAGCGTCGATCCCGCGAGCGTGACGCGTATGTCGCCTGGCGAGGCGCTGCTCGATTTCCCGATCGGCATCGCCTCGATCTTGAGCGTCGGCGACGTCTATCACGGCACGATCGCGTCGCCCATGTTCCTCGATCCCGTGACGCGCGGCTGGCGTGGCGACGGCGGCCACGAGGTGCAGAACATCAAGTTCACGATGACCGTGCCCAAGACCAAGCCGGCGGGTGCGATGCCGGTCGTGATCTTCGGACACGGCCTCATTACCGAGCGTCGATTCGTCCTCGCGATCGGCGACGCGCTCGCGGCCAAGGGCTACGCGGCGATCTCGATCGACTTCCCGTTCCACGGCGAGCGCACGTACTGCGCGAAGGGCGGACCGATCAGCGTGGTGAATCCGACGAACGGAAGCCTCGCATCTCTCGAGCCGTGTGCGAGCGGCACGACCTGCAACGACTACGGCAAGTGCGTCGACGCGCAGGGCAACGGCAACAAGCTGGCGAAGTTCCCGGTGCTCGACATGCCGGTCGCGACGGGCGCGGTGTTCCTCGAGATCGAGCACATCGCGAACAGCAAGGATCACTTCCAGCAAGCGCTGATCGACCTGGGCGCGCTCGATCGTTCGCTGCGAACTGGTGCGTGGCAACCGCTGCTCGGCCGGCCCGTCGACACGTCGCGCATCTTCTATGCGGGGCAATCGCTCGGCGGAATCATGGGCGCGGTGTTCCTCGGGACGGATCCGGACATCGAGCGCGCGGTGCTGAACGTGCCGGGCGCGAACCTCGTCCCGATGTTCGACGACTCGACGTTCTTCAGCGCGCAGATGGACGCGTTCTTCACGCGCCAGAACATTCGCCGCGAGAGCTACGAGGGCCGGCGGTTCATCACCGTCGCGAAGTGGTTCATGGACGCCGTGGATCCGCAGCACCTGGGGCCGATCACCGGCGCGCGGGCGCTGATGATCCAGATGGCCACGCTCGACTTCATCATCCCGAACGACAACACCAAGACCCTCCAGGAAGTGACGGGCGCACCGCGTCGGGACTACATCGGCGAACACGCGTTCATCACCATTCCTCTCGAGCCGGCCTACTTCGGCGGCGTGCGAGATCTGGCTAACTTCCTCAGCGGGGAGCTCACGCCATGACGCCAACGAAGCTCGTCGCGATTCTGATCGCGCTGCCGACCGTCGCGCACGCGGGCGGCACCGGCGTGGCAGAGCAGAACGCCGTCTCCGCGGGAACGGGCGGTGCCGGCACCGCGCGCACCGCCGATCCGGGCGCTTCGTGGCACGCGCCTGCTGCACTCGTCGACGGTGGCGGACTGCGCATCGGTCTCTCGCTCGCTCTCGCGCGCCCGGCGCTCGAAGCGACGTCGATGGACGATTCGTGGACCACCGAGAACGAGCGCGGATGGAGAACGCCGCCGCACCTCGATGCCAGCTACGCGCAGGGCATCTGGGCCGCGGGCGTCTCCGTCGGTGTTCCGTTCGGTGGTGGCGTGCGCTGGCCCGCGGCGTGGGCCGGCGCGAGCGAGATCATCGCGAGCGAGCTCATGGTGGTGCGCACGGCGCCGTTCGGTGCGTATCGCTTCGGCGCGCTGCGCGTGTCGGCCGGCGTGCACATCGATGCAGCGCGCTTGCAGCTCCAGCGCGGCCTCGACTTCATCGACATCGACGGCGATGTCCGCCTCGATCTCGACGGGCGCGGCTATGGCGTCGACGCGTCGGTGTACTACCAAGCCACGCCGGAGCTCGGCGTCGCCCTCGCCTTCCGCAGTCGCTCGAAGATCGAGCTGGGCGGCAACGCGAACTTCACCGCGCCGGACGCGTTCGCCGACAAGACCCCGGATCAACCGGCATCGACGACGATGACCATGCCCGACGTCGTCGTCGTCGGCGCGCACTGGAAGCGCGGCAACCTCGCGGCGGTCGCGGACATCGAGTACGCGAACTGGAGCGTGAACGAGAAGACGCAGATCGACTTCGCGAACGCGTCGACGCCGGCAGCGCTCCAGCGCAACCACTGGCACGACACCGTCGCGGTGCGCGCGGGCGCCGAGTATCTCGAGGGCAGCTTCACCACGCGCGCCGGCGGATACATCGATCCGTCGCCGGTGCCCGCGGATCGCTTGTCGCCCACGTCGCCGGATGCGACGCGCGTGGGGCTCACGATCGGCGCGGGCTATCAGTTCACGCGCGCGTGGAGCGCCGACGTCTTCGCCGAGCACATGTGGCTCCTGCGCCGCGAGACCACGAGCACCGAGACGATGGCCGCCAGCTACGGCGGAACGGCGATCGTCCTCGGCGCAGGCATCCGCTTCGCGCCACGCTAGCCGTCGCGCGAGCTTGCGAGCTCGTCGGTCTCCTAGTTCTTGCGGCGCGCCTTGGCCGCCGCTTCGATCTCTGCGCGCTTCTTGCGTAGCTGCTCGCGCCGCATGTTCACGGCGTCGCGCGCGCGCTTCGCAGCTTGTGCGCGCTGCGCCGGATCACCCGAGCGAGACGCCTTGGTGAGCGTCTCGATCGTCGACGCGTCGATCACGTTCTGCAGCACGACGGTGACGTCGGACTCGAACATCGGCGATTGGATATCGCCGCCTGCGTTGTCGTTGCCCGGCGGCGACCCACCACCCGACTCGGGCGACGGCTCCTCGTTCGCGCCGAAGCCCGCCGTGCGACTGCCACCGCCTTCACGCGCGCTGCGTTGCGGCTGATCGTCGTCGCGGCGTGCGAGGTCACCCGCGCGCTCGTGTGCCTTGCGCAGCTTGGCCACCTCGTCGAGCTCCTTGGCCTGCTTGTCGAGACCGATCGCCTGACGCGCGAGCTCCTCCTCCGCGCGCGCGAGCTCCGCGGCTTGCTGCTCGAGCTCTTCCGGATCCGCGAGTGGATCGATCTCGAGATCCGGAATCACGATCTTCTGGAGGTTCTTCTTGGGGGCAGGCGCGAGCTGCGCCTTCCACGCGGAGAGCTGCGTGGCGCGCGGCCCCGTCGCGGTCACGAGCTCTGCATCGATGGCGCGCGTGAGGTTGCGGCGCTGCGTGACGAGCTGGTTCGTTGCGCGTCCGAGCTCCGCTGCGGCGGACGCGAGCTTGGTCGCCGTTGCCTGCGCTTCCGCGAGCGCATCCTTGAGCTCGCGATCGCGGCGCCACGACGCCCGCTGCTGCTTCAGCCGATCGACGGCCTTCAGCTGATCCTCGTACTGCTTCGCGAGTGCGTTGCGACTCTGGGTCAGCGTCTGCACCCGCCGCTCGGTCAGGCGGACATCGTCCTGCGCCTTCTGCGTGATGGCGGCGGGCGACGACTGCGCCGACGCGATGGCCGGAGCCACCGCGAGGACGAGCACGATCCACCACCGCAACATGCCCCTACAAATAGCACCCCTCGTGCCACGCCCAACTATCTGGATCCGGCGGGGTATGCCCTCGCTCACACGGAGCAAAGTGAGCCCGGATCGTCCCTAGGTCTCAGATTCCTGAGGGCCGCCGTTTCCGTCGGGAGCGAGACGCAGCACCAAGTACCGCAGCGCTGCCGTCACCATGGTCGCGACCGCTGCCACGGGATCGGCACCCGGGGCCTCCCAGACCAGGTAGTCCCGACCTTCGGCGTCGACGATCGCGTGATAGCGCAGGCGACGGAGGCGATAGCCGCCCGGTAGATCGAGCGAGTCGCCATCGACGACAACGTCGGCCTCGAGCGCGCGCCCGTAGCGCGTCATCACTTTGTCGAGCGCCGGAACCGAGAGCACGCCGTGTGCGCCGTCGCTCGCGACGATCTGCACGCGATCGCCATCGAGCTTCGCGAACGTCGTCGCGTGCGTACCGTCGGCCAGGATTCTCTCGTCGAGTAGCAGCACGCCTGCAGTCTACTCGTGTCTTTCGTCCGCCGAGGTTGTCCCGACCGCGATCTCGGGGGAGAGTTCACGCATGCGCTTCGGTGCTCTCGCCGTGTTGTTCGCGATCGCATGCGGCGGCCCGCAGATCAAAGAACCCGCCTCTGCGGATCTCTCGAAGGCAACGCCGGCCACGCTCGAAGCAGAGCGCCCGCGCGAAGGCGATCCACACACGGTGAAGCTGCGCGTGTACGTGGATCCGGGGGTGCGCGCGCTGCCGCGGTGGAAAGAAGAGATCACCGAACAGGTCGACTACGCGAGTCAGCTCTTGCGCCCGCTCATCGGCGCGGAGCTTTCAGTCACCGAGATCAAAGAGTGGACGCGCGCGGGCGAGCCGACGGACGCGCTGAAGCAATTGCAGGAGCTCGATAAAGGCGACGACGTCATGTGGGTCGTCGGCTACGTGACGCCACCCGACAACGCGACCAGGTCGCTCGACGATCTCGGCGACGCGGAGCTGCTCGGCCGGCACATCATCGTGCGCGCGTGGGCCGAGCGCGCGGAGACGGAAGCACTCGCGAAGACACTGCCAGATCTGAAGGAGACCGAGCGCACCGAGCTCCTCGCCGCGCATCGCCGTCACAAGCAGACCGTGATCCTGCTCCACCAGCTGGCGGTCTCCCTCGGTGCCCTCGCCGAAGCGGATCCCACGTGGATCGCGCATCCGTCGTACTCGCCCAAGCAGACGGGCTTTGCGGACCGGACGCGCGAGCTGATGACGATCGCGCTCGACGCGCGCATCGCGGGCGACAAGGACGCCGACATCGCGAAGAAGCTGCTCGAGGCGATCGACAAGTCCGAGTGGGGCGGTTGGCTGTCGGCGCAAAAGGACCAGTCGGTGTCTCTCCTGCGCGCGACCGTCGACGTGGCCAAGGCGGGCAAGGTCGCGAGCGACATACCGCCAGCCGCGCTCGATCAAGTCGGCCGCATTCGCCAGCTCGCCAAGCAAGGCGACATGGCGAGCGCGCTCGCGGAGCTCGACAACATCCTCGCCGCGTATCCAGCCACCGCGTCGCTGCACCAGCTGAAGTGCGACCTCTTGCTCACGCCGGGCAAGCAGAAGGACGAGGCGGCGCTGCGCGCGGAGGTTCTCCGTCGAGCAAAGGACCCGAAGACGATCGCCGCGTGCAAGCGCGTGAGCGAGCTCGCGCCCGGCGATCCAGGACCGCATCTCTCGTTCGGCGAGACCCTCGCGCGCGCGGGAGATATCGCCGCTGCGCGTGCAGAGCTCTCGCTCGCGGAGCCCAAGATCGCGAACCTGCCCGACCAGGCCACTGCCGAGGGCGCGTGGCGAAAGCTCATCGGCGTCTATCAAGCGCTCGGCTCGTTGACGTGGACCGAGGAAGCGATCACCAAGGCGAAGCTCGACAACGATCCGATCGCGGTGACGATCGCGCAGACCCGCGCGCGCTACGGCGTTCCGCGCGGCGCGAAGTTCGTGAAGCCCGAGGACGAAGCGACGCTCGTGCGCGCGGTGAAGACCTCGCTCGAGCTCGTCTATGCGTCCAAGTATGGCGAGGCGGAGAAAGCGATCGCGACCGCGGAGAAGAAGTGGCCGAGCGCGCCGGGCCTGTTTGCCGTGCGCTGCGATCTCGCGCTGCGCATGGGCTCCATCGAGGCGGCGCGCTCCGCGTGCAACAAGGCGCTCGCGGCGCAGCCCGAGGAGTCATGGGCGCTCTACCTGTCCGGCGTGATCGCGCTCAAGGAAGCGAGCGGGACCAAGACGGGCATCGAGTACCTCAAGAAGGCGATCGCCGCCGACGCCGAGCTCGGCCAGGCATGGCGCACCCTCGCGAAGGCGTATACCCGCGCCAAGGATCGCGCCGCGTACGAGGCGCTCGCGAAGGAGTACCAGGCGAAGTTCGGCCAGGCGCTGCCGCCCTGAGCGAGCCTGGATATACTGCGTCCGTGTCGTTCTTCCGCCGGATGTTCTCCTCGGACTATCGCGCTGCCGTGGCGGCCGAGGCCGCGGGGAACGTGGATCTCGCGGCCGAGCGGTACGCGCTGTGCGGCGAGCTCGAGGGCGCCGTGCGCATGCACCTCGCGAGAGCAGCACGTGCGGGGACGCGGCTCGCCGAGATCGCCGCGCTGCGCGATGCGATGCGCTGGGCGGGCGACGAGCCGGCGCTCAAGCGGAAGGCGGCGGCGGCGCTCGGCAAGGCGCTGTGGGAAGCTGCGAAGGCCGAGGGCATCGCGACGGAGCGCGATCGCGCGAAGGTCCGCGAGGCCGCCGAGCTGCTCGTGACGGGCGACGATCACGCGCTCGCGGGTCAGGCGCTGCAGGCGATCGGCGATCACCTCGCCGCGGCCAACGCGTACTCCGCGGGCGGCTTGGTCGATCTGATGGAGCAAGCGCTCGCCAAGGACGACGCGCTGAACGAGCGTTCGCGCAACGAAGCCGACGCGCACGCGAACTACGAGACAGCGATGCGCGTGGGGCGTCGAGACGATGCACGCGCCGAGCTCGTGCGTGCGGTCGCGACGGCGACCGCGGTCGGCGAGTACCGCCGCTTGCTCGATCAGCTCGACACCGCGCTGCTCACCGCCGGCAAAGCCGAGCTCAAGCGTCGAGGCAAGCCGCTGATCGTCGCGTGCGCGGCGGAGAAGCTCGTCCTCGGACGCGACCCGCTGTGCGATCTGACGCTGCGTGCCGGAGGCGTCTCTCGACAGCACGCGGAGATCGAGCGCGACGGAACGAGCTACGTGCTGCGCGATCTGGACTCGCGCAACGGCACTACGGTCAGCGGGTTGCCTCTCGCAGGGCGCGTTCCTCTCACGGGAACGGGCAGGTTTGGCCTGGGCGACGAGTGCTCGATCGAGTTCGAGAACACCGGCGACATCTTGCTGCTGAAGTGCATCAGCGGCCTCGATCGCGGCGTGATGCTCGTCGCGGGCCCCGAGGGAACAAACATCGATCTCTCGCCGTGCGGCCTCGCCCTCGACGTCGTGTTCAAGAACGGCCGTCCCTACCTCGGCCGCGGCGCGAGCAAAGAGGTGTCGTTCAACAACGAGCCACTCGGCGACGTACGCGTGCAGCTCATTCGCGATGACCGCGTGTTCGCAGACGGCGACGAGATCGATATCGGCTGATGGCGGGCTTCTTCAAACGATTGTTCGGTCGCGGCGAGAAGAAGGCTCCCGAGCTTCCGCCTCGCCCGGCAGCGCCCGAGCCGCAGCACCTCGGCAGCGAGGAAGAGACGTTTCTCGCCACGCTCGTCGCGGATCTCGCGGAGGGACGGCGGCGCGACGAGGTCGGCAACGAGAACACGCTGAGGAAGATCGACGGCGTATGGAGCTCCGGTCACGAGCGACTCGCGATCGAGTGGATGGAGAAGCTGCTCTCGATTCCGGAGATCCCGCACGAGTCGACCGCGGCGCTGCGCGCGTTGCTCGTCGAGCGATACGAGCAGCGCGGCGAGCTCGAGACCGCGCTCGCGCACCTCGAGGATCTGACCGCCGAGGAGCCTCACGCGCTGCGCGCGCACTACTTACTCGCCGAACACGCGCGCAAGAAGGGCGATCACGAGCGCGCGCTGCGGCACTACGAGGCCGTGCTCGGTCGCGATGTCGACTATCCCAACGTGCGCGTGCGCGTGGAGCGCTTGCGACAGATCTCGGGACGCGCCGCGCCGGTCGCCGGCGAGACGATCGCTGCGGGTGACGTTGCCGGCATCCAGGCGGGCGCGCGGTATCGCTTGGTGCGCGAGCTGGGACGCGGCGCGACGGGCGTCGTGTACCTCGCGCGCGATGCCGAGCTCGAGCGCGATGTCGCGGTGAAGCTCTTGCACCCGCACCTCGCGGGCACCGAGCGCGCGGATCAACTCGCGCGGTTCTTTCACGAGGCGCGCGTGATGGCGTCGCTCCGTCATCCCAACATCGTCGCGGTGCTGGACATGGACGAGCCATCGCGTCGCATCGTCATGGAGCTCGCGGCGGGCGGCACGCTCAAAGACGTGCTGCGCGAACGCGGCCCTCGCCCGCTTCGCCTCGCGATCGAGCGACACGGACAGATCTTGTCGGCGCTCGCGGCCGCGCATCGTCGCGGCATCGTGCATTGCGATCTCAAGCCGGCGAACCTGATGTTCCGGCGCGACGTCGACGGACCGGGCGTCGAAGTGATGCTCGGCGACTTCGGCGTGGCGCACTTGCCCGACGAGACCGGCGCGACGGGTGCCAAAGCCATGCGCGCCGAAGCGGTCGGCACGCTGGCGTACATGTCCCCCGAGCAGCGTCGCGGCGAGCTCACCCCTGCGGCCGACATCTATGCGACCGCGGTCGTGCTCTACGAGAACCTCACTGCGCGCACGCCGTGGGAGCGAGCGCTGATGGCGGGTGTCCGCACCGCGGACGACTTGCGCCTGCCCGACTTCGTGTTCGCGGGCGTGCCGAAGGAGATCGCCGACGAGGTGCAGCACCATATCCAGCGGCTCGGGGATCCCGATCCCGCGAAGCGCCCCACGACCGCACAAGCACTCGTCGAGTCGCAGCGCCTGCGCGAGCGCGTGATCGCGGCAGGCGCGCCGTAGTACGCTCGTGTCGTGCGTCGCGCGTGGCTGTTCATTACGCTCCTAGCTGGTTGCGACGCTGTCTTTGGACTCGACGGGCGTCTACCGCCCGGGGCGCTTGCTGGCGACGAGGATGGCGACGGCACGCTCGACGACGAGGATCCGTGCCCGCACATCCCGAACCAGTCGAGCATCGATGAGGACAACGATGGCGTGCCGCGTGATTGCGATCCCGACGACAGCGATGGCTCGACGGCGACGCGGTGGTTCTCGCTCGAAGCAGGATCGCTCGACGACGCGTTCGTGCTGAGCGGAATGGGAACGCTCACCGCGGACGGCTTCGATCTCGGCGGTCACGGGGTCGAGAGCTCGCTTCTCTTCGAGGTGACCGCGCGCACCGCGAACATCGACATCGGCTTCGAGATCCTCTCGAACTCCGTCGAGGATGATCACGATCACCCGTGGGCCGAGCTCGGCGTGCACACCGTCGTCACCAGGTTCACCCAAGAGACCATGCGCGGCTCGGTCTGCTTGTTCGGTGTCGACGACATCCACGACGACCACGACGGTCCGACGGCGTACCTCGAGTCCAAAGAAGGCGAGCAAACGCCGAGTAGGCTCACGGTGGCGTCACCGCTGAATGGCTCGAAGGGCCGGCTCTATCAGTTCCGCACGCCGGAGCGCGTCCGGTGCGGCCTCTTGCGTAACGGAACCCAGCTCGCGACGACCCAGTACGACGTCACGCATACGTTCGATACTGGCGCGATCGGGATCAGCGCCGACGTCGTCGTCGCGCGGCTCACGCACATCTGGATCGCCTGGCAGACGACCCTGTGACGAGCTACTCGTCTTTGACGGGCGTCGCCTTGAGCGCGGCCTTGCCGTCCTTCACGTAGACCGTGAAGCGGACCTCTTTGCAGCCGGTCTTGGCCATGAGGTCGTCGCGATTCTTGACGAGCTTCTCGGCGAACTTCGGATAGGTCAGTCCCGACGTCGACTCGCCGCAGCTCTGCTTCACCGAGACGAACTGCTCGAACACCTGCTTGAAGTGCGACTCGAGATCCTGCGCTGGCTCGGCGGGCTTCTCGCCCGCGCCGCCGAGGATGTCGTCATCGAGCGCGTCACCGAGTGAGGGCGCGAGCGATGGCGGAGGCGTGGCCGGGAACGCCGGAGGTGTGGGCGTCTTGGGCACGGGCGGTTTGGGCGGCGGCGTGTTCAGCGCGCTCGGCGGCGGGAACGCGGGCTTGGGCGGCGGCGATGCCGGCATCGGCGTCGGCCGCGATGGCACCGACAGCGACGGCGGCGGATCGTTGAACTTGAAGTCCGACGGAGCTGGGGGCGCCGATGGCCCCGAGCCACCGGGGCGCACCGACGGCAACGCGGTCGCGAGGAGATCGATGGTGCCGAGGCTGCCCTCGGGCGCGGGGCCCAGGAGCTGATCGAGATCCTTCTTCGCGGTCTTGGCTTCGCGACCGAGCTTGTCGATGTGGATGTTCACGCTGCGCGCGATCGAGCCGAACTTGCCACCGTGCGCATCCTCGGAGAGTCGCTCGGTCTCGCCCTTGGCGAGCCTCACCGCGTCGGAGGCGAGGCGCTTCAGCGGTCGATCCGCTTCGACGAGCATCAGCACGATGCCGATGGCGAGCACGACGATGAACGCGCCACCGACGAGGATCCACGGGAAGTTCCCGAACGACAGATCGCTCTGCGTGACGACCTTGAGCGTTCCGGCGAAGCCGATCGCTGTCGGCCGCTTGATCATCACCGAGTAGAACGCGTTCTTCGACGCGGCCTCACCGGGCAGTCGCGCGACGATCGCCGTGTAGTCGTCCTTGCCGGTCGTCACCGACATCGGCTTGTTCGCCTGACAGTCGCGACCGACCTCGCCGCTGCTCTTCTTGACGATCTCGAGCATCGGCACCGCGTCCACCGCGAGGCTCTTCGAGCCGGCGACATCGTCCTTGCCGAGATAGAAGCCGAGCTCCACGTCGAGCGACTTCACGAGCCGTTGCGCGAGCGCGTTGGTCACCTGGTGTCCGAGCACGACCGCGCCGACATACGCGACCGGCGGATCGCGCTTGATCACCGGCGCGGCGGACACGAAGTACATCGTGCCGTTGTGCGCCCACAGATCGTCGCGCAGGTAGCCGGCGAGCGCGTCGTCGACGAGCGGGCGTCCCGCGGCGACATCGCCGAAGTCGTTCGCGTCGAGCGCGACGCGCGCCACCACGCGGCCCTTGCGATCGATCAGCATCGCGAAGTCGGGCTTGCGACCCTGGATCGTGTTGATCACCTTCTCGCCGACATCGCGGACGGCCTTCATCCGCGCTTCGTCGAGCTTGTCTTGTCCCGACGCCGTCTCGAGCGCGCCGACGATCTCCGGCGTGCGCGAGAACTGCCCGGCGAGATCCACGCGATTGCGCGCGTCGTCCCCGAGGAGAATATCGACAACACCGCACGCGACCACGAGGCGCTGCTGCTCCTCGGCGACGAGCGTGCGCTGCGCGGGACGCGGCATCACGAGTGCGATCGTCAGTGCGATCGCGCCCGCCAACGCCACGAGGAAGAACCAGATCTTGCTCAGGAACACCGGGCGCTCACTTCTTCGCCGGCTGCGCGAGCGCCGGCACCTTCGGGTTCACCTCGACCTTACCCTTGGCTCCGACGTTCACGTCGGTCGATGTCTCGAGCCAACCATCCCTGTAGAAGATCTTCAGCTTGTAGCTGCCTTCCGCGACGTCGCCGAAATCGAACTTGCCGGCGTCGTCGACCGTCGAGACGTACGGCGTGTTCGCGACGACGAGCGTGCCCTTGAGGTGCGGCGCGTCTGCATCCGAGATCGTGTAGACCTTGCCGCCCTCGGCGGGACGGAACGACTTCGTACCCGTCGGGTTTACGGGGCCCGCCTGGATGAGCTTCGGATCCTCGGCAGCGACCAGCGTGCGCGCGGTTCTCGACGTGTTCTTGATGACGACCTCTGCGCCCGCAGGCGCGCCCATCACTGGCCTGCCGAACGACTCGCCCGGCAGCTCCCAGGAGATCTGTCCCGGCGAGGTCGGCTTTGCGTCGCCCTCGAGCACCACGATCATCCATGGTGTCACCGCCATCGGCTTCGCGGGCGCGAGGGGATTCTCGACGCGATCGAGGAACCCTTTCGTCGCGGGCGGTGGTCGATCCGGGGGCGGCGGCAAGTCGAGCTTGCCCGAGACTGGTCCCGCGAACGCCGTCGCGAAAGACCCCGTAACAACGCCAAACACCACGACACGCAGTGAGGACATGATGGCGTGCAAATCGTAGTGCCGCCGCACTCCCGGCCGCAACCCATCGAGGGACACGATTTCGTACGCAACCGTTCGCGTCTGGGCTCGACGAGGGCCCACATGTCTTACGCGGATGCTCCCGCGCGTGATCGTTCGTTCATCGCACGATCGCGACGTCCGCTCCCGATCGCCATCGCGTTCGCCCTCGGAATCGCGCTCGCTACGCTGATCCCCGCTGCGCGACCGATCGGTGTCGTCTCGGCGCTCGCCTTGGTGCTCGCGAGCGCACGCGACTCGCGCTGGGCTCCCATCGTCGCGATCGCGATGGGCCTCGTCGCGGGAACGCGGCCCGAACCGCGCGCGCCGTCGAGCGTCACCGTCGACGATCGTTCGATCGACCGCGTCGTCGGCGTGCTCGCCGGGCCGGTCGTGCCGACCGCGCATGGCACCGGCGCTCGGCTCGATACCGACGACGGAGGCGCGATCTGGCTGTGGCTCGATGGCGCGACCGCGACGCTGGTCCCGGGACAGCGCGTGGTCGTGACCGGCCGCGCGAAGACGCCGGGTGGAGCGCGAGGCCCCGGCATCGTCGAGCGGCGAGGCAAGCCGATCGAGATGACGGTGATGACGCTCGAGATCGTAGGCGACGCGAGCGGGCCGACAGACTACGCGTGGCGTCGGGCGCGCGAGACGCAAGTCGCGTGGGGCGATCGCATCGATGCAGCGGGCGGCCCCGCGGTGGCGCGTGCCGCCCTCTCCGGGATCGTGACCGGCGACCGGAGCGATGTTCCCGAGGAGCTCGACGCCCGGTGGCGCGCGACCGGCATCTTTCACGTCCTGAGCGTGAGCGGCCTCCACCTCGCCGTGATCGCCGGGCTCGCGTTCCTCGTGCTGCGAAAGCTCGTCGCCGGATCGCCGTGGGGTGGACGCACGAGGCCCGCGCGATGGGCGGCGCCGCCCGCGCTCGTCATCGCGGTCGTCTACACACTCGTGACCGGTGCGCAGCTCGCCACGTTGCGCGCGCTGATCGTCGTCGCGTTGGTCCTCGTCGCCGCGATGCTGGAACGACCGATCCGCTTGATCGACGCGCTCGGCGTGGCGGCGCTCGCGATGCTCGTGTGGCGGCCGAGCGACTTGTTCGACCCGAGCTTCCAGCTCTCGTTCACCGCCGCGATCGTGCTCGCGATCGCCAAGCGACCGATGGCGACCGGCGCGTGGGGCTGGATCGTGCGCGGAATCTCGACGTCGTTCTGGATCACGATCGCGACCGCCCCGCTGACCGCTTATCACTTTCATCAAGTCACACCGAGCGGCGTCGTCGGCAACCTGGTGCTCACGCCGCTGATCGAGCTCGTCGCGTTACCCGTGGGCCTCCTCGGCATCGCGCTCGGATCGATTGGCTGGCCACTCGTTCGCGTCGCCACGGAGATCGTCGGCTTCGTCGACAACGCCGCGGAGATCGGCGCGCAGGTCGCGATCATCGGACGCGTCGCGATCGCGAGCCCGATCGTGCTCGCCGGCATCGTCGCGCTATCGCTCGCGCTGGTCGTCGCGAAGCGGCGCGCTCTCGGCTGGGTCGTGCTGTGCGTCGTGTGGTCGCTCGCGCGATCGCCTGCGCCGGTCGGTGCGCTGCGCGTGACGTTCCTCGACGTAGGCCAAGGCGATGCCGCGATCGTCGAGCTGCCCGATGGCGGCGTGTGGCTCGTCGACGCAGGCGGGCATCCGAACGCGGGGAGTATGGCGCGTGCGAGCGCGACCGGGGCGATCGTCGATCGCGCGCTCGCGAGCAGAGGCCGCGACCGCATCGACCTCGCGATCGTGTCGCATCCGCATCCCGATCACTACGCCGGGCTCGCCGGCATGACGGTGCCGATCGACGAGCTGTGGTCGGCGCACGAACCCGACAGCGACGACACTCCACCAGATGGCTTCGCGCGCGTCGTCTCCATGCTCGCCGCGCGCGGCACGCGGTCGGTGCATCCCCCGCTCGGCGTGGCCGCGCGGCGTGCTGGTGTGGAGCTCGTGGTG